>CAYNFW010000023.1:0-9732 GCA_964396805.1 uncultured Candidatus Saccharibacteria bacterium
GTGCCTCACCCCAACGTTGGTTGCGGAGGTTATACGGGTTGTATGGTACTGGTTATGCCCAGCCGAAGATAAACCAGCCGAGGAAGTACGAGATGATGGGCAGAAAAAAAGAGCCAAACCACTCGAGGTGCTTCAAGGGATTCAGTGTCAAACGGCCTTGATAGTAGGCTGTATTATCACCCTGGAGGTATGCCGCGTAACCGTGGGAAACTTCGTGGGCCACCACTGAAAAAATCAGGATGATAATTGAAAAAATGAAATTGATTGGGTCAAATTGTGCGGGTGTCATATGTGGGTTTGCATTATATGAAATATATGATACCATAGCCTCACGCATAAAAGAAAAATATATGGCAAAAGCATGTCCAATAAACAACAAAAGTTCGCAGATGCAAGGCGGATACAGTAACCGCACTCGTGCGACTCAGTTCAACCCGACCGGCAACGTTCGCAAATACGCAAACCTCCAAAAAAAGCGAGTGTATATTCCTGAACTCAAAAAGTCCATGACACTGACACTGTCGACCAAAGGCATCAAAACTATCCAGAAAAATGGTGCGTTTGTCACATTGAAAAAAGCAGGGTTAATATAAAAATTCCAAACCGCCAAGAGGCGGTTTTCGCAATCAACGTTTACATCCCGCTGTCACCGGCAGGATTTTTTTGTTTTGAAGCGTAAATATCTGACCGTCCGAATGGAAAATTATATCACCCATGACACATGTGTCGAGCACGGGGATATGCTGTGCCGAAAATGTATCGAGAGTTTCCTGATTTGGATGGCCATACGTATTATCCGCACCACTCGAGATGACCGCCCATTGCGGATCAACCGCCGATACAAAATCCGGTGAGGAGCTGGTCTTCGAACCATGATGTCCGGCTTTTAAAATGGTCGATCTGAGCGTGCCACCGCCAGCAGCCGCATCTCGCGCCACGAGGTAATCCTCGATTTGCGACGGCGAGTCTCCACCCATAATAACCGAGGTGTTGCCGTACACTAGGCGCATAAAAATAGAACCGTCGTTGGTCGACAACCCGGACACGTCGCGATCAGGAAAAAGGATTTGTAGGTATGCTCCCCCACCAAGATCAATCACCTGTCCTCGCTCAGCAATCATTTCGGGAATTTTCCTATCGGCAATTTCATGCTCGAGCACACCATACGACGGCGACGAGCCTTTCACACCCGGTTCGAGCACAACGTCAACTGAATATTGTTGTAGGAGCGGAATAAAACCGGAAAAGTGGTCCTGGTCAGGGTTGTCCACCACAACCATATCGATGTGCCGGTCGTACCAGGGCAAAACATGCGGAAGTGCAGACATAAGTGCTTTGTCGGGACCTCCATCGACAAGCACATGTGTACCGGTCGGCGACTCTATATATAGTGCGTCACCCTGGCCGATGTTCAGCATGGCAAAGGTCAGTTCGCGACGACCGGCGCGAAGAGTAACAAACCAGACAACGCATGAAAGCACGATGAGAAAAAGCAAAATGTAATAGCGAATATATGTGCGAACGTGAGCGAAAAATCGGGTCATTATGATATACTGGTATGCATCGGTTATGAGAGCACACTTTTATTATATAACTAATTTCAATACCATGAAACAATTCGAAGAGAAAAAGTTTAATATCCCTGAGCTCAAAGGAATTTCGGCAAAAACTATCGAGGAACACCTGAAGCTATATGCAGGGTATGTGAAAAATGCAAACCTCATCGGGCAAACTCTTTTTGACTTGATGCAAAATGCGGAGAAAAATTCCTATGCCTTGAGCGAAGTCAATCGCCGATTCAGTTTTGAGTACAACGGCATTCGCAACCACGAGGTATATTTCGATTCCCTCTCCGATGGTCCAGCACCGATAGCAAGCGATAGCGAGTTGAAAAAATCCATCGAGAGTATGTGGGGCTCTTTCGACGCCGCAATGGGGATGGTGAAAGCCATGGCCATGACACGCGGTGTCGGCTGGGCGATGATGTATTGGGATAGGAAGGACAAGCGTCCGCTCATGGCATGGATCGACGAACAGCACATCGGGCAGTTGCAGGATTGCGCATTACTCCTTGGTGTGGATATGTGGGAACACTCGTTCGTTGCGGACTACCAACCGAGTGGAAAGAAACAGTATGTGGAGGATTTTTTCGCGAATTTGAATTGGAGTAAAGTCGAGGAGAATTTTCGGAATGCACAATAGTTTGCAGTAGCAAAAATCTCGCATGCATCACATCTTTTTTGAGCACGAAATATTCTCGTGGTCGAGAATTTTCTCGCTCTCGAACCTCAAGAAAATAATCTCCTCGGCGTGTGCCACGCACGCCTATGTCGTTATTTTCTAAGGTTCTGCGAGAGTCTCCAAAAAGATGTGATGCATGCGAAATTTTTTCCAAACAAACTTTGTTGACTTATTTTTGAAAAAGTATAGTTTACTTCTACAGAAGGAGTTTACAGTGAAACCGAAAATTTTGATGACTACAAAAAGTGATGCTCAGGAGGATTGGTTCGAACAAATTGGAGAAAATGAAATTACCACAATTTCCCATTTCAGTGGACTATGGTATGGGGATTATACGGGTACATCTGTCGTAGAACATCACAGAGACCTCGCGAAAATTGCAGAGATTGTCCGAGAAGCCGAAACTCGTGTAATTATATTTGCCGGATGTACATCTCGAGCATTGCCGACAAGTACAATAAATGTCGGAAAATTTCTGGTCGACAACACATCTGTTCACTCTGTCCTAATGTTTACCACTCATGGATTGGATAAATATAGTGAACACTGGGTAAGAGGAACTCTTTTTTGTCTTACTTCTGCAGGATTAAAGGTTGTCGAGCAATGCGATAAAATCGATATTGATAACCTTTTTAAATTGGCGTTGGAGACAGCCAAAACTCTCAACTGGCCAAAAACAAAATAGATTAGCTGACCGTCCGACGTCCTTGCGACTATCGGGCGGTTCGTTTTTTTATAAAATCGACCAGTCTGTCCACTGCCTCGTCTATCCTGTTTTGAATGTTTATAATTTCTACACTTGGCTTGTTGTAGAGTTTCGTCAGACGAGTAAATTCCTCTTTTGTGTCTTGCAAATATTTTTGTAACATTTCTTTTGCCTCCTTTTCTGAAATATCTTTTGGAAATAAAGCTCGGTCTCGCACGGAGGAGTCAGTGGTAATCCTTTGCCACACATCTTCAGCGGGTGCAGTCACCAACACAAGTATATCAAAATCTTTCAGCCACGGTCGACTGACTTTATTTGTTTCTCCACGTACGATATTTAAATAATGTGAGTCAAATAAAAATGACTTTCCTTCCTGTTCTCGAATAAAAATATCCAGAAACTCATCGAGTTTATCATTTCTTTGCTCCTGTGTTAGCGCACGAAGTTTTTCGTAGTTACCATCAAATCCCAAATGTTTTAGAAACAATGTTGTACCGTGATAGTACGGAATTCCAAGTGTATTTGCCGTCGCTTTTAGTATCGTGCTTTTACCGACAGCATTTGCTCCGCCAACGTAAATTTTCATTTCACTCATCCTACCAAAAAACTCGCACCAAGTCATTCGCAAAAATATTGACTTATTTTCACTTTGGAGTAAGTTTGGGGATGGAGACAACACATGAACGAAGAAAATGACTACGGATTTGGTCCAAAAATTGTAAGACAAGAAGAAACTGAGAAAAAAGCTCTGACAATGCCGATTCCTGGAAATTTGGCTGAAGTTGATCGACTACAGATAATCATGGGGTACATAGCAAGTGAACCGAGACATATGTATCGCATTCGATTTATTTCGATTATTAAGGGTATATCTGAACTAGATGCGGCTTTTTTTCTTCTAGGTTGCATGAGAAAGAGTGCGTTGGCGATGGTCGACTTTAGTCTAGAAGACATCCAGAAACTTTCCTAATAATTCGAGAATGTAGGTTCTGAGTATTTTTTCTCAGGACCTTTTCCTTTTCAAAAAATACAAACCTACAAAAATAATGGGATAGATGATAAACAAAACCCAAATCGAGAATGCGGGGAGGTTCCACACACCAAACGGAAAAGTTGCGCCGATATGGACGACAGTCAACTGGTACCAGAGAAGTGCGTATGATGGCAGTGCAGGGATGAAAGAAAGGTAGAGTGAGAATAGCCCAACAGCGCCGGTCACAAAACCGAGAAGCATTGTCAGTGGCACAGTGCCGAGGATGAGAATGTTAACCGGCAGTGCAGTGAGTGAGAGAATGCCAGTGTTGTAGATGAGAAATGGCAAGACAATGATTTGCGTGGAGATAGTTGCGGAAACAACTTCGCGCAAACCGTATTTTTCCGTCACACGAACAAGGTATGGCTCGACATATGGCGAAACAAAAATAATGCCGATGGTTGCAAGGATAGAAAGTTGGAACGATGGGTCAAACACAAGCAACATAGGATTCCACACAAGCATTGCAACGACAGCAAAACCAAATGCTCGATCAGCGTTATATTCGCGGTTTACTTTTTTGGCCCACAGTGCAACAAGTACCATAATCGCCGCGCGCACCGCCGATGCTCCCCCGCCGGAGAGAGTAGTGAAGAGGAGAATACTGACGCAACCGATAATAAACGCGGTCAGTGCCGGTAAGAATGCGAGCATGGCCATAATACTTTCGGCTACAATAACAATATTGTAACCAGACAACACGACAACATGCGACACACCGGCACGAGAAAATTCAGTCAGAAGTTCCTTACCCAGCGCTTGTTTTGCACCAATGAGAAGACCGGCCATAAGCGAGGATTCTGGCGGTGGCAAGGCATTGCTCAGTGCGCGAGTAAAGGTGTGTTTCAATGAGAACAGCCAGGATTGCAGGGTACTGCCGTGGCCGGACGAAACATACGTGACGTATGGAAAAGCTCCGACGTACCAAATATTGCGCACGCGCAGATAGCCGGCATAATCGAAGACACGGCCATCCGGCGATGTGATATCTGAGGGCGGAGTAAGAACAGTCGACACACCGACTTCGTCTCCGTAGGAAAATTCCGGGTAGAGCGGAACTGAAACAATAATATTTTCATGAACGAGCGTGTCAGGTGATGTAGATGACAGTTTTAATTTTCTTAGACTGATAGTTAAAAATGTTTTTGTCTCCCGCACGTCCGGCTCGCTCACGACAATTCCCTCAGCAAAGATTTTGTGACCGGCATACGTATCAAGTGTCGAGCGACGGTAGAGATTTGAAACGTAAATACGCGTCATCCCGCACGCGAGAGACAATAAAATAACCGCGACTAATGTGACGGTTTTTCTAACTGAATCTGAGGCAATGTATCGGTAGATAAAACAACACACAGCAAGCACCACAAGTGCAGTGAGTAACCAAAACGTGACAGGGAAAAGCGATCCGATGAAGATCCCGATAATGAAAGAAAAAATAATTGTCAGGATCATACGTGTTGCACCGTGAATTCCTTAATGATTTCTTGCTCGTCGGCAGGCGACAACGCTTTCTTGTACTTCACGTTGCGCAGACGATGCACGCGCGCTTTGCATTCCTCCCAGGTTTTGTGAATTTGTATAACACCTTTGACGAGTGATACGTACGAATACGCAGGACCTTTGTTTCTTTTTTTCGCTTCCGCTTTTATTTCGTTCCTCACCGCCAAACCAAGTGACACACCATATCGTTCTCGCGATCCGGAATACAGAACGATTGGTTTCCCGTCCGCGAATGAAGTGGCAATAACATCACATCGTTCATTTGCTGGCACACCACTGTGGCCTTTTAAAAGCTCCCATGACAAATTACGTCGCTCTTTGAGCGCAGAAAGCATGCGTTCCCACAAGTCGCGATTCAGAACATCTTCTTTTTGAGACGTTTTCCAATTGTTTTTTTGCCAACCGTACACCCAACGAGTCGCACCGGAGAGAAGGTAGACGGAATCGGTGTACACAGTCGTCGGTTCGCGTTTGGTGGTTTTTTCCAATCCGGCAAGTGCAGCCATGACTTCCATGCGGTTGTTTGTAGTGTACTCCTCGCGTCCGCCAATCTCAGTAACGGTGTCATCACCCACTACGATCACTCCCCACCCGCCCGGTCCCGGGTTCCCACGTGACGCTCCGTCTGTAAAAATGATAGCCATGAAAATAGTATATCAAAAAATATCCACAATTCGCAGACGAAGCTCCGGAAAGTTTCGAAAGGTGGATTTTTCGAGCGTGGCGACAAGGTTGATGTAACTACCGGAGTCGAGCGAGATAGGAAATTTTTCTGGTGTTGCAAAGAAGGCGATAGCAGTGACATCTTTTCCACCGGAGTTTTTAAATTTTAGTTCGAGATGATTTTTTTCCTTGCCAAAAAGTTTCATCGCGTCGACGCGAATATTTTCAAACAGAAACAGTGGTTTCGGATTTTCGTATCCGAACGGCGCAAACTGTTCGACATGTTTGTACGTATCCCAATTCACATCATCGAGTGAAAGTTTCCTGTCCACCAACGTGTCAGAAATTTCTGATGTTTCTTTTTGCAATTCGAGATACGCTTCGTTCAATCGATCTTCGAGTGTATGGATGTTTTCGTATGCCACGGAAAATCCACCTGCACCTTTATGTCCACCATATTCGAGAAACACACCTTTGGCATGCTCCATGAGCGCCACTACATTTGTTTCTCCACCGGCGCGACACGAGCCTTTAAGCACCGTGCCAAGGTTTGTATTTTCCTCGTCATCGCCCATTTCGCCGTTACGTCCCCATAAAAAGACCGGTCGGTTATGTTCGTCGGAAAATGAGTTCGCCACAAGTCCAAGTAACGACGGCTTCCATTCAGGGTTTCCAGCCACCAACACGTGTCGCATTTTTTCTCCTGCTTCGTCTCCGTTTCCATGTTCACGTTCCGTAATTCTTTTTTTAATTTCTTTGACCATACCAGCGACCACGCCTTTGCGCTCGTCGTTTTTGTTATTCAGATGTTCGGCAAGCATTCCAGCCTCGATCTCATCCGTAGTTGAGAGAAGTTTGAACGCGTCGAGCGGCACGCCCATGCGCGAAGCGGCATTGATGCGCGGAGTGATCATAAACGCAATGTCGTCCTCGGTCACATTCCGCTGATCAATTTTCAAAAGTGAAAAAAGTTTTGCCAAACCGACACGTGGTGATTTACGCAACACAGTCAGACCATAGTACGCGAACACGCGATTTTCACCGAGTAACGGCACCATATCTGAAAGCGTCGCCAACCCAACCATGTCGAGCATCCATTTCTCCATTCCAGTTTTGACATCAAAAAGCTCTTGTTCTTGGCCATATTTGAGAAGTGCCTGCACCACCTTAAAAATAACACCCGACCCGCAGAGCATTTTTTCCGGATATCCATCTCCTTTTTGTTTCGGGTTGATAATAGCAAACGCTTTTGGCATCTTTACACCTGGAATGTGATGGTCAGTAATGATAACGTCGATTCCTTTTTCGTTCGCGTATGCGGTATGCGACACGTCGGCAATACCGCAGTCAATCGTCACGAGTAGTATCACATCCTGCCCGTGCAAATCATCTATGGCTTTTTTATTCAATCCGAACCCTTCTTCATTGCGAAGCGGAATGTAGTTCACAAAATTTTCGTAGCCGATTTTTTTAAAAAAATCATGCAGTACCACTGCACCGGGAATTCCGTCGGCGTCATAGTCGCTGTAAATAGCAATTTTTTCTTTTTTCTCTATTGCTTTGAAAATTCTCTTCACCACCTTATCCATATCTTTGAGCAGAAATGGGTCATGCGTGTGGATGTTGTAATCCGGCTTCAAAAATTTCCGTGCTTCCGCTTCGTCTGTGATACCACGAACGGCAAGCAGGTCTTGCACAAAAGGGTGAAACGCTTTCAAACGCTCCGACACATCCTGCGACACGGACTCCCTCACGGCATATTTTTTCATATCCATCAGTCTACCACGATATGCTATACTGTGCGCATGAGCGACACACACAACTGTATTTTTTGCAAAATCGTACGGGGAGAAATCCCATCACACAAAGTCTATGAGGGCGCAGATTTTCTGGCTTTTCTCGACATTAACCCGCAATCCCCCGGCCACCTTCAGGTTATCCCAAAACAACATTATCGCTGGGTCTGGGACGTGCCGAATGTCGGCGAGTATTTTGAAGTGGTCAAAAAAATCGCACAGGCACAAATGAAAGCATTCGAAACAGATTGGATCATTTCAAAAATTGTCGGTGATGAAGTCCAACACGCACATATCTGGGCACTTCCAGGAATAAAACGAGGCAACTCATCTTCACAAGAACTATTAAAAAAATTCGACAAAAAAGACTTCGAGGGGAATGTGGAGAGAATTAAAAAAGAATTGAAATAAAATTTTCAGAGACTGCGGAACCAATTTTATTTCAGTTCTTTTTTATTTTATCAGCGCATCGATTCCCACAAGCGTTTCGTTGGCGAGAAAGTCGAGCATTGCCCCGCCACCGGTCGAGATGAAAGTGAATTTGTCGTCGATACCAAGTTTTTTTATGGATGCCAGCGTATCTCCTCCACCGACAATTGTCGCAGTACCGGACTCTGTCTGTCCAGCCACGAGCTCAGCCACCTGTTCGGTTTTATCTGTAAAACCTTTTTCGTAGTTACCAAGCGGGCCATTCCAGACAATTGTTTTTGCGAGAGCAATATGAGGCTTAAGCATTTCAATCGTCTCCGGTCCGCAGTCGCCGATGTAATCCGTGGCGGAAAGTTCTGAAACTTTTTTGAACGATATCGCTTCATGCTCATCCTGCACCGTTTCATCGACAGGCAGGAGCAATTTTTTGCCGTTGTCGCTCGCAAGCATCTCTGTGATACCGAAGTCACCTTCATCGACGAGTGATTTCCCTACTTCAACACCTTTTTCTTTCAAAAAATCGTTGGCAAGCGCTCCACCGACAAACACGTTATCCGCCGTGGTGAGATATTTTGTGATAATCGGCAATTTGGTATCAAACTTTGCCCCGCCAAGAATAAACAGGAAGGGGCGCTCGGGTGAAAAAGCTTTGGATAAATTTTCAATCTCCTGTCGTAAAAGCAATCCGCCGTAATGCGGAAGTAGAGCAGGCACGCCGACGATGGACGCGTGCGACCGATGCGAAACAGAAAAAGCGTCGTTCACATAAATATCCGCCATTTGGGCCAGTTTTTTTGCGAAGTCCGGATCGTTTGTCTTCTCACCTTCGTTTACCCGCACATTTTCAAAAAGTATGACACCACCATTTTTCAACTCGAGCAGTTTTGCAACCGCTTCCGGCGTGAAATATGTCGGCGAAAAATCCAGCGGAAAATATCCTTTCAAAAAATCAAACATTGGCAAAAGTGTGGTTGATTCCTTTCCCTCACAGTGCGCAATAATAATAGTCTGTGCGCCTTTGCCTCGCAAAAAATCAACTGTCTCTATAGAACGTTCGAGTCGGTACGGATCAGTCACATGACCATCTTGTATCGGCACGTTCAAATCAAGTCGCAAAAGCACTCGCTTCCCCTCCAACTCAACTCCTTCGTCAATATAATGAATCATATTATTTGATAGCCTCAATATCTCTGACAATCTGCAGAAAATGTTTCGCTTTAAGCGACTCACGACCGACGAGCAGTCCGTCTACGTTGCCATCGCGCACGATTTCCTGTGCGTTGACCGTGTCCACCGAACCGCCGTAGAGAATCCGGACGCCGTCCGCGAGTATACCATACGTGTCCGACAAAATTTTACGGATA
>CAYNFW010000024.1:0-9683 GCA_964396805.1 uncultured Candidatus Saccharibacteria bacterium
TCTTTTTGCTATATATGGCTTAGTTGAGCCGGTGGGGAGTTTTTGGATTCACGGCGACAGTACTTGACATTCCTGTCCTGCAAAACGTCTGGTTCGATGAGACGTTCATCTGAATCGGTGTAAATGATAACGGGAAAATTGTCCTTATTATGTCTTAGCCACCTTATTAGCCTCTCGCCTGCATGGTGACAATCAAAATTTACTGCAACTTCTGGAAACACTGCGGTGAGTCTTTGTAGCCGTTGCTCTGCATCTGGACCTACTTTGAGAAGTGGAAGTAACTGTTCAGTAATGATCACATCCACCGTACCCAATAGCATGAAATCTCTCAAAAAATCACCTGCGGTCGAAAAAGTAGTGATATTACGTCCAACTGAACGGTAACCCAAACTCAATGACTGAACAATGTAATTCCTATCACGAACATCATCGTCGATAATAACAAAATGTGGCATAAGCCCTCCACACATCACACTACACCAACCTACCAAGGTGTCAATCTTCTAAAAATAGTCGAGCGAGGCGGATTTTTAGGTATGTGGGAGACTTTTTCTGTTTTGTGAGAATGTTGAACACAGGCGCGAGAACTTTTGTTTTGGCTTTTGCAAACGCTTCGAGTATTGTGTCGAGCTCACCACGTTTGAATTCCTCTCGGAGATAGGCGATGGATGGTGCTTTGTCCCCTTTTTCCTCGAGTAGTGTTTCTATATGTGAGACAATAGTTTCTTGTTTCAACCCGCGCTTGTCGGCAATTTCTTCGAGTGTCATTCCTTCGCGTAGGAATTCCTCGGTCAGTTCTTCTGTGCTTTTCTTTTCTTCTTTCTTCTTTTTTTTCTCGAGTATTTTTATCTTTACTTTTTCCTCCGGCTCAATATTTTTCATAGATTCTTTCTGTGTTGTGGAGATTTCGGTGCGAGACATTTCTGCCAGTCGTGCCACAGCACGGTCGGACATTTTTTGAAATTCGCGGTCACGCTCGAAAACTTCGGCGTCTACTTGCAGTGCCATATCGTTGAGCCCGAGCAGTTTCATCCCGGCAAGTGAACGCACGCGAGACAACGCCACGTACCCCATGCCAGCGACAAAAGACTTCGACAGGTCCACTTCCATGGCGTCGAGTGACATGCCCTGACTTTTGTGCACGGTAATTGCCCAGGCCAGACGCAGTGGCAACTGTGAAATTTCCGCTTTTGTCTTGCCTTCCTCGTCAATTTTCCACGACGCCGGCTGAACGTCAAAGCGGTGTCCCGAAACCGTCTTCACGACTGGGTCACCATACGAGTTGAACTCCTCCACTACACCAAGTGTACCGTTGACATATCGCGGTGTGCCTTCCACCGCCGTCATTTGGTTTTTTGTGAACATCACTCGCGCGCCGACTTTCAGAGTGAGCACCTCTGGAGACAAGCAACTTTTTTTTAGCGTGTCAGCCAGGAAACCTTTGCCTTTGGTCGTCATGATAAACTGTTTTGATTTTCCGGAAATCAAATCGAGATGTTTGTTGTTTATGACATCCACGTCAATGTTGTGCGTGAACACTTTTGTCGGTGTCGCGCCAGACTCCGGTTCCTTGTTCATCCGACTCTGAAGCATTTCATGCGTCTTCGAACTTACTTTATTCTCACGAATATCATTCAAAATATTCAAATAATGACCGTCCTCCTGTCGATGTTGTTCAGACAAATAGCACACAGTAAACTTCGATCGCTCCCACGACTCTGCTTTGTATGCAAACTCTGACTCAGTCGTCTGCCCGCGTGTCACAGGTGGAAGCTGAAAAAAATCTCCACAGACGATGATTTGCATTCCGCCAAATGGCCGCTCACTGCGCTTAAATTGCCGACAAATCCACTCAATCATATCCAGCCGAAAGTGGTGCAACATCGACACCTCATCAATAATCAACACTTTCGTTCGTTCAAAACGTTTAAAAAGATACTGCCGATCCATCAAATCCTCGATATCATAGTCGGTCAGCCTGTCGCGAATTCCCAAGCCGGACCATGAGTGTATGGTCATCCCGCCGAGATGTGTCGCCGCGATACCAGTCGAGGCAGTGACTGCAACTTCAACAGCGTGCTGTCGCAAAAAATTAACGTACTCGTTCAAGACATACGTTTTCCCACTGCCGGCCGCACCGGTCAAAAAAACGTTTTTGCCCATCTTCAATATATCGAGTGCTTCGGCCTGTGTCATATCGTGATTGTATCACACATCGATACCACCTCAGATGGTTTTAGTGTCGAACTGAATAGTATCGCCTGGGTGAATGTTAAGACGCGACGCCGTACCGGCCGGAACTTCGAGCACATAGAGCGATTCTGTGTCGGGGTAAAAGACTGTCGGATACGTTTCGGGCGACAAGGACTGCTCGACGTGAGTCACTTGCAGTTGACTGTTAACCCAAATAATATCGATGGAAAAGGTCATGTCTTTCATCCAAAAACCGTAGTTGCCGGACTGTGGAAAAACAAAAAGCATGCCGTTGTTTGAGGCAAGTGGCGCATGTCCCGACAAGCCTTTCTGCCGTGCCGCATCGGTATTGGCCACTTCCACAGAAAAGATCTGACCATTTACTATAATAGACGCGGTGGCGTGATACATATGATACACATACACCGAACCGGCAATGATAAG
The DNA here is from genome assembly GCA_964396805.1 of uncultured Candidatus Saccharibacteria bacterium. Classification (GTDB taxonomy): domain Bacteria; phylum Patescibacteriota; class Minisyncoccia; order Phycocordibacterales; family DATDWN01; genus CAYNFW01. The sequence goes on from CAYNFW010000024.1 coordinate 2,638, forward strand.
GAGAAGCAACACACCCAAAAAAATTCCAAGTTGTCGTGCCATGAGGATAGTATACCAAAATTTCGCACAACAAAAAACCGCCCTTGCGAGCGATTTTTTGTTTGAGTTTTCATTTCTGAAAAATCAGAGAGATATTACCATGTGCGACCACCTCGATCGCCACCGTTGCTGTTGCCGTAGCCACCTCGTGAACCACCTTCTCGTGGAGCACGTGGTTCCATAGGACGAGCTTCGTTGACAGTCAATTTTCGTCCGTCAAGCTCCTGACCGTTCCACTTTGCAATTGCTGCATCAGCGTCCGCGTCGTTAGCCATTTCGACGAATCCAAAGCCTTTTGATCGGCCTGTCATTCTGTCCATGATAATAGTAGCTGATGTCACCTCACCGCACTGTGCGAAAGCCTCTTTGAGACCTGCGTCATTTGTCGAGTAAGAAATGCCACCAACGTATAACTTCTTTGCCATACTTATTTGTCCTCGTCTTTATTTTAATTGTGTAAGGCGACGAGCTCTCTTCTTTTTCTCACTTGCGCTTGAAACATACGAGATGCTTACAGTGGGGTAAGTATACTCTATTGTGTTGCGAAAGTCAAGGACGAGTTGTGCACAGGGTTTGGGGGCTAATTACGGCTACAAAATCTCCACAACAGCCAGCTTTTCCGTCACCAGAATATTCTCGTGTTCGAGAATTTCTTCCCGCTCGGAACTCAAGAAAACAATGTGCTCTCTCGTGTGCCCCGCACTTGGGAGCTGTTGTTTCCTAAGTTCCTGCACGATGTGCCTGAAAAGCTGGCTGTTGTGGAGATTTTTAGTGGTGATTTAAAAATTTAGTTTTTAAATACAACAAAGGTCGGACACGCACCGCGTTCCGACCTTGCAAACCCACAGTTCAGAAAATCACTTTCCCGACACCGATGCAAAAAACCATTGTTCCGATTCCGAGCAGCATTCCTTTTTCCTGCCCAGATGTAGCGCTCGCGGTAAACACGCCAGCGCCCAACATGAAAAGACTAATCAGTATCACTCTCCAAAATTTCACAATAAGCCTCCAGTCGAAAAGACTACTATGGAAAACCATTTTGTCAACCTTACTTCACCACCACACTTTTCATCACCACTGGTGTCAGTGGTTTGTCGCCGGCGCCGGTTTGGACCGCGTCGATTGTGTCGACGACATCCTGGCCGGATACGACGTGGCCGAAGATGGTGTACTGCGGTGGCAGTGGATAGTCAGACGCCATGATGAAGAACTGCGAGCCGTTGGTGTTCGGACCTGAGTTGGCCATCGCCACCACACCCTGCTTGTAACCAGTCTGGTACAACGGCGACGACGGATTGATTTCATCGTCAAACGAGTAACCTGGACCGCCGGTGCCGTCGCCTTTTGGATCACCGCCTTGAATCATGAACCCTTTGATGACGCGATGGAATGTCAGACCGTTGTAGAAACCTTTACCAGCAAGGGTGACAAAGTTTTGTACCGTGTTCGGCGCATCGGCGTCGTATGTTTCGATGACAATTGCGCCGTAGTTTGTAGTGATAGTTATCATGTGATTTTGTTTTGGACTAATAGTGTTTTGCGGGCTTGTGTTTGTCGAGTCGTCGGATGTAGTAGCTATTGTGCCGGTTGTCGACGCAACTTGTTCCAATCTGTCGTCGTCCAAACCAGAATTCACGATTGTGTCGTTCACTGCCGTACTTGTTTTAGAAAACAGGGCCCATCCGCCCCAGGCCAAAAGTCCAAGCACGATGATACTTCCCCCGATATATGCAAGCATGTATTTCATGTGCGTTTCAAAATTACACTGGTAATTATCCAAGTATACTGAATGCAAAGACTTAATACAAAACATATGCATACCTTATTTCATTTCGGAGATACTGTAGTTTTTGAAACTGACATCCATGAAGTCGGTACGAATACCGCCATGACCGGGTGTGGTGATGACCGGCCCGCCGTATGTGTGACCATCATCGACTGCCTGGGCAACGAGCTTCCACATGCCGTCAAAGTTGGCGTACAATTGTATCTGCACGGTATTGTCCGGCAGAGTTTTAACCACACTTCGCAATCCGATCCATGTATGTTCCGGCAGGAGGTTCGGATTTTTCATTCTGTCGTATACACCTTTGTCGGTAATAACCGGCTCGTAGTCCATGGTGTAATACACACCTCCCGTTTTTTTCTTTATGACCGCCGTGCCATCAACGCGAATACCGGTGTAATACAAGTTTGCACCGTCCTGATATCGGTTGAAGAGCAGTAAGCCGTTCGACTCGTTTCTGTTCGTGCTCGAACTCATCTCGTCCGCGTCAATTCTGAAAAACGCTTCTTGTTGCAAGTTTTGCCAGCTCGCCTTCGTCACAAACCGAAAAATATTTTGCGGATGAAAACCGTTGTCGGTGTCCATCGGGTTTGAGCGCGAATACAAAATGCGCCATTTGTTATCGGTCGGCAGTGCACCTTCCACTGTTGTGCCAACGCCATTTGTGAGCATGAACTGACCGCCGGAGTTGAGCCACCAATATGGGCTGGTACTCTCCTGCATACTGCCTGCTTCCTGCAATACCGTCGTACCAGAAAAGTTGTACGTGAAGGTCGATGTCACGGCATTATACACGCCGGCCTGCTGGTCAGACCCCGTCAGCGTCTGAGCTTGCTGTGACCTCTGCGACAGTATCACATGCACATCGAGAATGATGCCGAGAACCAGAAGACACACGATAATGGGATAGAAATTTTTTTTCATTATCTTAATTTGATTCGATAGCAGTTACGGTTGCCGAGCGTATGGCCATGAGCGCGCCGTTTGCATTTGGATAATACGACTTGAACCCAATTGTACCAGGTTGAGTCAAACCTGTCTGCCCTTTAACAACCCACTGACCATTGATGAGACACGATGCGATGCCACCTTGCACGGTCATACCGAGTTTGGTACCAATCCATGGAGCGTAGTCGGGAGTGGCCAAGCGCGGTGATCGAGCGAGGGTAGAAGTCACGCCGTCTTTGGTCGAATACAAACTGACATACTCGCCATAGTCCGAGAATGAACACGTCGCATAATTTTTCGAGTCGATATATCTGCCAACCAAACTGAAACCGGATCCTTTGCCCCAGTCAACAACCGTGTCCAATCGATAATCCTCCCACTGCATACCGCCTTGAAATACTGCAAGTGACGAGGTGGTGCTTGCATTTGACCCGACAGAGAGAGAACCGTCGGACTGCGACAAACTGCCGAACATATTTTTCCAGTCGTGCGTGTAGTTCCAGAAATTCAACTGATACGGAAGGACGGAACCTTCTGCATCAAAGAGTGATACGTTGAACGAAGCCGGTGCAGAGGCGATGGGTGTTGTGGCGGTCGAAGTTCTCGGTGATGATGAGGCAGTAGGTGGCGTGATGGTGACTATAGGCGAGGAAGTACCACTTTGCACAGGTGTGTTCGAAGCTAGCATGTATTTTGGCAAAGTAGCTAGAAAATCTTTTGCCGTGTCTTCCGTAATGACACTGATGTTCGAAACAGCCATCTGAGCCACACCTAAATCCTTCTCCCAAATTTTCAAACCGACACCACCAGACGACAGTGCATTGTCATAGTTTGTGACATACGCGGCAACGCGCGATCCCTCATAACATTTTATAATCGAACCACCGACAAATATGCCGAGCGAAACCGAAGACTGTGGCAGAGCGACGGAATTTTTGATCTTGGACAATGTTTGTATCACACCACCGACTCTTTCTTGAATTTGCACCTGATCTGCGTCAAAACTGCACGACAGATAGTTACCCTCGTCCTGATATCGACTGACCAGCGTGACGGTGGTGCGTGCATTCGGAACAGTGACTTGCGCAGTATATAAATAATCCTGCAAACCGCGCGTACCGTCGAGAAAGGCAAAAGCGCCTGTTGTGGTAGTGGAAGCCATGACGTTAAATGTGCCGTCGTTCATTGTCGTGATACCCCATGTGCTGTGCCAGCCGGCGTTTGATGAGAATACATCACTGTACGGCAGTGTTTTGGCGTGCGCCGACGTCAAAAGCGATACGAGTTGAGTGCCAGTCCAGTCCGTTGGCACTTCGATGCGTCGTAAGTGATATGAATTGTCACCCGCGTAGTTTGAGACAACATCGGTCGGCTCATCGTCCGCGTTTAAGTTGGCCTGTTCGAAAGCAACATCGTAATTTTTCTTCAAGATGGTGTTGATTGTGGCTATAGCAATAGGAGCGTTAATTCCCTGTTGGCCGTAATCGCTGAATGGATATGCAAATGAGGTGATGTGAACGCCAAATGTTTTTTCAAGCTGTGCTTTGGAATCTGTCAGCTCATGGTCGATACGCGCGGTGTATTCGGCATCAGTCTCGAGCCGGCTACTGCTTGCAAGCCACATTTTGTTTGAAAGCAAGTTGCCCAAATCCCCGTTCGAGTCGATCGTAATCTCGCCGGCCAACGTATCTGCCTGAATGGCGTGCGACCCGAATTCCCATCGGCCACTGGCAAGCATGTCTTTCATATCAGATTCGTTCAAATAGTATGTCGAATGTCCGAGGTCAAGCGTGTCTCCCGGTGGCACAAACATGACCGCTTCAAAACCGACGGCTTTGAGGACAGGATCGGCGCCGACATAACTATCCTTGCGCCCGTCGTCAAAAGTCAGAAGAAACGATTTGTCCGGCAACGTGATTTTACCTTTCATAAAATCATCAAACTGTTCAATGGTGACGGTATGATAGCCAGCGTTTTTGAGCGCAAACATTTGGTTAGCAAACGTGTCCGACGTCATGCTGAAACGATCCGGCTTCTGCACGATACCGTGATACAGGAGTACGGGGATATCCGTGGCAGTGGATGGAGATGATTTTTTAGAATATATATTGAAAGAAGATATAGCATCAGCTAGAGTTACAGAAGGATGAGCAAATGCTGTTGTGTATTTTAAATAGCGAAATGTCCAATTAACATCTGCGCTCATTTTACTTGAGAGACCAGTAGATGCAAAACTCCCCACAACAAGTATCGTCCCGACAAAAAGCGCACCGATAAGAAAGTATAATTTTATGATGTTAGTTTTTTTCATATTTTATTTTTATCTTGTTCCCCATTTTCTATTTTGAATGGTTGCTAACGCATAAAACAATATCCAGGTCATAAGGAATATATTCACGAATACCCACAAAAAAGTATACTTCCAATACTTGTCCTTTGGATTGAGAATTTTTACATACAATACATATACACATGTAACCAAAAGAGCACCAAATACGAAAATGGCAGGGTTTATACCACGAAAAATCCAGTCATACCAAAATATTTTTATGGCAACAAACGGTGATACTAGTGTCGTAATTGTTAGTGGAAAAAAATATGTTAAGGCCACAAAAGGATCCGTCTGGAAAATAAACCTTCCGGCTATAATTGAATTTACAAACCAACCTTTTTTCCAACGAATCTGTTGTTTTATAAATTGTTTCCATGTCTCGGGCGCAATTGTCCAAGCACGGGATTTATCGGTATATATTGTCAAAAAACCCTGTTTGATTACCCAATTAGTCAGTCCGCGGTCATCTCCCCATGTTACTGGCAACCCAAGAAATGTCTCTCCGAGCCACTGGTCAAGAATAGGAAGAACGAGACTCGCGCGATATGCCGATGAGCACCCACTACAACAAAATACAGTGGAAAAAACAGATTCCGCTGCTTTTGATATTCGAAAAGCAATGTAATAGTGTGCCGCCTGCATCCTCGTCAATAAATTTTTATCGGCATTCTCTATATAAGCGTGAGCACAAACAGCACCCACTTCTGGATTATTAAAATAGGAGACAAGATGACGAAGTGTCTTCGGGTCAATATAACTATCGCTGTCAAGTTGTACTATTATTTCTCCTTTTGCCTGTTTAAAACCCTCCGCCATTGCAAAGCGTTTTCCTTGGTTTACCGACCAGTCGACAACTGTAAGATTTTTATATGCCCTCTGAGCTTCATGGAGAACATTAATTGTGTTGTCTGTACTTCCGTCATTAATGACGATAACTTCAACTTTTTCCACTGGATAATCACTTTCAAAGCATTTTGATATAGTTTTGTATATTGCTTGTTCTTCATTCTTACACGGAACAACAAAAGTGATTGTCGGTTCATAAAAATCATTTTCTTTTACCGAAAGTATTTTATCATCTACATGTCTATACATCAGTGCCGCAATAATTCTAGACAGTCTAAAAAGTGTAACGAATATCGCATAAGCATAAAGAATAGGGTTTACAAAAAAATATTGAGCGCTGTGAGATTTAAGAGTTATAATAAGAAAGAGAACAACAAATATTAAGATATAAAAAGAAATTTGCGTTACAAAATCTACAACTGAAAATGCAGGCTTGATTATCCTACTGAAAAAACCATTATTATTCTTCGACGATGGAGAGTTCATAAAAACATAATTAATGTATAATGCAACTAACACAGGGACCAAAAAAATCACTCAATGTTTTTTGGGTACCGGTAAAAATAGAAAAATGCACTAAAATTCCAAAAAGTCCTTCATATCCAAGGACTTTTATAATAGAACTGAAACTGAGGATAAGTCTACACAAAATGCCAAATTAGTCAAGTATCATGTTGACAGAGATGACGGTGAGGTGCTATCGTAAATAAAGATAAGCGGGGAGGTTGTTAACTCCCCCTTTTGGAGATCTTCTAATGCAGTTCAAGTTGGTGGTACTTGTACTCGCACTGGCGAGTATGAGTTTCGCTACAAGTGTGAGCCTACAGCAGACTCAGACTGTCACGTTTAACAACATCGACGCGTTTATCATGACACCGGGGTCTTTCACAGCACTCGGTTTGTCAACCTTTGATAAAGCGTCTTGGCTTGGGTCGGACGTCAACGTCTCGGCTCACGAAACAACCGCTGGAGGAAACCTTATCAGTGAGCTCACATATAATTTGAATTTCGACTACACGAGCACACCGGTAACAGTGGATGAGTTTTTCCTCAACGGGACAACCCTGAGGGCCGGCGTACGATATGTATACAACG
>CAYNFW010000025.1:0-9230 GCA_964396805.1 uncultured Candidatus Saccharibacteria bacterium
AGACCATTACCAGGTTAATTTGCCGAGGGAGTGCAAAGATGGGTGGGCGCATACAAAAATTTGTGCTTTTTGGCGATGTTGTGTATGATGGGAAACATAGATGGTTCGAGCATGTTCGCATGTTCACAGGGACTGACAACAGCCCTTATTATTAGTTTTTATTATCAGTTAACTTAGTAACTTAAGCACACAAATACATGACACCAGATACAATACGTTTCGTGGCAATTGCAGTGGTGATGTTCGGCGCAACTATCGGTCCGGCGCTGGCCATCGGTAACATCGGTTCAAAAGGCGTTGAGGCAATCGGCCGAAACCCTGAAGCGGCATCAAAAGTGCAGACGGCGATGATTCTCTCAATCGCGTTTGCCGAGGCAATCGCCATTTATGCGCTCGTCATCGCTCTCATTCTGAAGTTTGTTTAATTTAATTCCACACTTTTTGTGTGGCGGTATGAAATGAATCAACTCTTATCAAATTTCGGTGTGGATTGGAAGCTCCTGTTGGCACAGGTGATAAACTTTGGCATTCTTTTTTGGGTGCTCAAACGATACGCCTACCAACCGATTTTAAACGTCCTAAAAAGTCGCGAGCAAATCATAAAAAAAGGTCTCGATGATGCCAGCGAGGCGGAAAAAGAGTTGAAAAATGTGCACATTGAAGCAAACGTAATTCGCGGTGATGCGAAGAGGGACGCCCATTCGCTACTCCAGACAGCACATAACGAGGCAAAAGATATCGTAGCTACGGCAGTGACAGAAAGTCAGACTAAAAAAATAGCAATTGTGGATAGTGCACAACACGACATAGAAGAAATTCGCAAACGGCAAGAGCACGAACTGCGACAGAAATCGGCTGATAATATCATCGCGGGCGTCAAGGCAATTTTGCAAGAGGAAATGACCAGTGACCTGAATAGTCGGCTGATACGGAAGCTAACCGCAACCCAAACGCGCTAAAGTCATGATTTCATCAGCACACATCGCTCGGGCAACACTCGCACTTGCTGACAAACATCCTCATGATGCGGATAGGGTGGCTGATATGTTGCTCGCCTTCGTCAGAAAATACGGTCTCGAAACGCAACTACCGGCAATTTTGAAAAATATAGAAACAGAATTATTTATTCGAGCCCAGAAAGAAACATTGATGATACAATCGCCGTACGCACTCGACAACGTAACACTCTCGCATATCAAAAAATTTGTTGCAGTTCCCGAGCACACAAAAACGGAAACGACTGAACACCCCGAATTAATCGGGGGATTCCGTGCGTACTGGCACGACCAAAAATACGACGGCAGTGTAGCTAACACATTAGAAGCATTGCACCAGAAACTGATTGATGACGAAATGTAGCATTATCCCCTAAAAGACACATATGAGCACAAACACATTACTTACAAGTTTGCAAAAAAAGATAGAAAACACCCGCCTAACCGTGGCGGTTGAGGAAGTTGGTCGCGTGCTCGATGTGGGTGATGGCATCGCCCGTGTCTCCGGGCTGTCGCACTGTCAGTCGAGTGAAATGCTTGAGTTTCCGGGGAACATTTTTGGTATCGCACTCAACCTCGAAGAGGACTCTGTCGGCGTTATCATCATCGGTGATTTCAAAAAAATTAAAGAGGGTGACGAGGTTAAACGTACGGGCAAGATTTTACAGATTCCGGTTGGCGACGCCCTTCTTGGACGTGTTATCGACGCACTTGGTAATCCAGTTGACGGCAAGGGTAGTATCGCGCACACGGACTATCGCACCACGGAAAAAGTGGCGCCCGGGGTGATGACTCGCGAACCGGTGTCACAGCCACTTCAAACCGGTGTAAAGTCAATCGACGCGCTCATTCCCATCGGTCGCGGACAGCGTGAGCTCATTATCGGTGACCGTCAAACCGGTAAAACAGCTATCGCTATCGACACCATTTTGAACCAAAAAGGTAAGAATGTATTGTGTGTGTATGTCGCAATCGGACAAAAGGAATCGAAAATTGCAAAGATAATAAAACGTCTCGAAGACGCCGGTGCGATGGAATACACCACCGTCGTGCTTGCCGGTGCGTCGCAGAATGCGGCATATTCATACCTCGCGCCATACTCCGGCACAGCGCTCGCGGAGTTTTTCATGGATCAGGGTAAGGACGTGCTTGTGGTGTACGACGATTTGTCAAAACACGCCGTGGCATATCGAGAAATTTCGCTTCTCCTGCGTCGCCCGCCGGGACGCGAGGCATACCCCGGTGATATTTTTTACCTGCACTCACGACTGCTCGAGCGTTCGTGTCGTCGCAATGCCGAACACGGAGGCGGATCAATCACCTCACTACCGATCATCGAAACACAAGCTGGTGATGTATCAGCGTACATTCCGACTAACGTCATTTCTATCACTGATGGACAGATTTTTTTGCAATCCGGACTTTTTTACAAGGGTATTCGACCAGCAATCAACGTCGGCATTTCCGTGTCGCGCGTCGGCTCGGCCGCCCAAATCAAATCGCTTAAAAAAGTGGTGGGAACATTGAAGCTCGACCTGGCGCAATATCGCGAACTTGAAGCCTTCTCGCAATTTGCAAGCGACCTCGACGCAACGACGAAAAAAACGCTCGAACGCGGTGCGCGTGTGACGGAATTTCTCAAACAGCCCCAATATCGGCCGGTGCCGGTGGCAATGCAGGTGGCGCTCATCTACGCAGTGAACAAAGGCCATATCGACGCTTTGCCCGTCGGCGAAATCCGTGATTGGGAAGCTGAGCTCACCGAGTATCTAACCGCCTCGCACGCGCCGCTTTTGGCAAAGCTCGAAAAAGGTTGGGACGCTGACGTGGAAAACGAGCTCAAGCAGGCGTTGAGTGATTTTGAACGCATCAATGAGTAGAATGCTGTTTGAAATTTGTTGAAGTTGTACATTTTTCTGGACATTTTTTACAACAAAAATACAATGGCAGACACAAAAACAATCAAAACCAAATTGAAATCCGTCGACAACATTCGCAAAATCACAAAAGCGATGGAGATGGTGGCACGGAGCAAAATGAAAAAGGCGATTGACCGCGCGCTTGGTATTCGTCCGTACGCTTTTTTTGCACTCGAGTTTCTGGTGAACTTTTCATATCACACAGCGGCAGTCAGTCCATTCTTCCAAAAAATGGACGGCGAGCGAACGCTCATTCTTGAAATTTCGGCTAATAAGGGACTCTGTGGCGGCTATAACGGCAACATATTTCGCGAGCTACGAAAATATGTGACGAGTAACGACGCTCGTGATTTGACCGACTACATCGTGGTTGGTAAATATGCTGTCCATCACGCGAAACTGCTCGGCGGAAAACTTTTACATTCGTTTACAGACTTTTCCGAGGACATCACACGCGCCGAAATTGAGCAGGTTTCAAACTTGGTGAAAAAAGAATGGGAAACCGGTGCATACAAAAAAGTCATTATTGCATTCACAAATTTCAAGTCGACATTGTCGCAGAAACCGATTATTCGCCAGCTCCTGCCACTCTCGCTTGAAATTGTAGAAAACCAAATCGCAGAGGGAGGCGGGGAGGAAAACTGGGTTGACTTGCCAGCGCTACACTTGCAACGCAACTGGTCACGTTTCGTCATCGAGCCGTCAGAGGATGCAATACTTGATTTCATTATTCCGCAACTAGTGACTGTGCAAATATATCACGCGATACTCGACGCGCTTGCCAGCGAGCAGGCGGCGCGTATGATTGCCATGAAGAACGCGACTGAAAACGCCAACAAACTTGGTGACAAGCTCCTTCTGTCGTTCAACCACATTCGGCAGGAAGGCATCACCCGCGAGTTGTCGGAAATCGCCGCGGGCGCCGAGGCGTTAAGTAATTAGAAATGAAAAATATTGTAACAAAAATTTTTATCACATTATTAATATCACACACATGAATACAGGAAAAATCACACAAATCATCGGGCCGGTTGTTGACGTCGCGTTTGAAAGCGGAGAGGGAAACTCCTTGCCGAGCATCTACGACGCACTGCTCGTCACCATGCCGGACGGCGCAACGCTCACACTTGAAACGCAAAAACACCTCGGACTTTCTGAAGTGCGCGCAGTGGCCATGAACTCGACAGATGGTCTGGCGCGAGGTGTTGAAGTGCGACAGACAGGAGCGCCAATCTCCGTGCCGGTCGGTCCCGAAGTACTTGGTAGAATGTTTAATGTGACCGGTAACGCCATTGACGGGAAACCGGAAATTGTAAAAACAGCCACAAGTAAGCGCTATCCGATTCACCGCGACGCACCGCCACTGACCGCGCAGACAACTACAGCCGAGACATTCGAAACGGGCATCAAGGTCATCGACCTCATCTGTCCGTTTCTCAAAGGCGGAAAGGTTGGACTCTTCGGAGGTGCAGGTGTGGGTAAGACTGTGGTCATTCAGGAACTTATCCGAAATATTGCCACAGAACATTCAGGCTACTCAGTCTTCGCCGGTGTCGGCGAGAGAACACGCGAAGGAAACGACCTGTACCGCGAAATGCATGAGTCAGGTGTGCTCGACAAGACTGCGCTCGTGTTCGGCCAGATGAACGAACCGCCCGGAGCTCGCGCTCGCATTGCACTTTCCGGACTCTCAATGGCAGAATATTTTCGTGATGAGGAAGGTAAGGATGTTCTATTTTTCGTGGACAATATTTTCCGCTTTACACAGGCTGGCTCGGAACTTTCAGCGCTCCTCGGACGCATCCCGTCTGCAGTGGGCTACCAACCGACTCTGGCGACTGAAATGGGTACTTTGCAGGAACGCATCACGTCGACCGACAAAGGTTCTATCACCTCCGTGCAGGCCATTTACGTGCCGGCAGACGACTTAACAGACCCTGCGCCCTCCACAACGTTTGGTCACCTCGACTCGACCGTGGTGCTTTCGCGTTCGCTGGCCGAGCTGGCTATCTACCCTGCCGTTGACCCACTTGATTCGTCATCCACTGTGCTCGATCCGATGATTGTCGGCGAAGAACACTACCGCACCGCCCGCGACGTCCAGCAGGTGTTACAGAAATACAAAGACTTGCAGGATATCATCGCCATTCTCGGTATGGACGAGCTCTCCGACGATGACAAGCTAACCGTGACCCGTGCACGCAAAATTCAGCGTTTCCTTTCCCAGCCCTTCTTCGTGGCCGAGCAGTTCACTAACGTACCAGGGGCATACGTTCCGCTCGCCGACACCATCCGCGGCTTCCGAGAAATTCTCGACGGCAAACATGATGACAAACCGGAAAACGTTTTTTACATGAAAGGTAAAATAGAGGAAGTCATATAGTTTATAGACTAAATAATATGTCTGACAGAAAAACAATCAATCTGAAAATCATAACTATCGATGGCATACTTTTTGCCGGTGAGGTGAGTGAAATAATTCTACCGTCAGTAACCGGACAGATTTCGGTGTTACCCGATCACATTCCGATGATTTCAACTCTTAAAGAGGGGATTGTGGTGATCAAAATCGGCAATCAGAAAAGTCAACTTGAGAAGAGAATAAAAATCTCTGCCGGTGTTCTCGAAATCCGCCCGGACAATGAAGCATTCATCCTCAACCACGACGCGAAGGAAGTGTAAAAAACAGCCTCGCATTCCACAATAGGATACGAGGCTGAGACCGAACAGAAACTAGCTTGCAATTAATTTAATTGTCGAGTTGTGGTCATCACAAAAACTAAATTGCTTGGGGTTGGGCGGAGGAACCAACCAATCAATATGAAGGACATCAGTGGGATCAATCCAAATAAAGCCACCGTGCAGTCGGATATTGGGAAAACCACGGGAATCGAGAAATTCTCGAAGACGCTTCTCCGCAATTTTTAATTCATGCAAGTGAAAATCATGCTCTTTGATTGTAAGCCGATCTATGGGGAAACAATGGCCTTCGTGTGTGTACGCCCCACACTGTTGATGATTGAAGAAGCAAATTGCTTCGACTTGATGCATCGCAATATATTTCGCCGATGCCTCTAGGATAGTCTCAGCAAAGCAAGGCACTGGTATGGAAGCCAAGCTCCCCGCACCTGCCGGTACGCGGGTTACGTCGGGCTTACAAACTCCCGACTCCCGCAACCTACGCCTTAACCCGTCCTCTAGGATACAATGTCCACAGAGGACAACATGATATTGGGTGATTTTCTGTTTAAAACGTTCCAAATTGATCTCCTGTCAAGACTTACTTCTTGGACAACTGTATTCCGATTCCTTTTTGTTGTCAACACAAAAGGCCGGGACGTGCCGGCCTTTGAAAGAACGAGAAAATAAGACTATACCCACCACATCAGTGTATCAAGGGGCCTTTCCGCATCAGGATAACGCGGGTTCCATCGGTCAGGACCGGCACTAGCTACAGCTTTAGTCATGAGTAGAAAAAATGCATGTAGGCGCTGAATCCAATCTGTTGGTTCAACCACCGCATGAAAGGTATCGTCGTTGGGGTTGTGATACAGCTTGACCCCAGTAAAAAGTTTTTTCCTGGGCATTATTCCTTATATTTTTCCTTCTGTTTTTTACTACAACACACCTTCGAAATTATTTCACTGGATATCAGTTATGAAGTAGCTCCACCTACCATTCGGCCGATGGAGCTCCTTTTAAGAGAAATATCCCTGAAAAATGGGTAGGATTTCCTTCCAAATCTTCTCCCACGGCAGTGTCAAAACCCTTGGAACACTCGAGTGGCAAACACCACAATAATTGTCCCGAAAAAACGAAAATCTTTCCCTTCATTTCTTTTTCTCCACTCACTATCCTACACTATTTTACCAGTTTTGTCTAGAAGCCAAGCTTTTCATTGACGAAAATGACATGAACTTTGCGACCCATAGCCGGATGTTCTTTATGTAAAATAAGGGTTTTTGCGTGGAGTGTGCCGGATTGCGGGCCGTACACCGACTTCATACGAACATCTTCCTGCGGTACGATAACATCGTCTATTCTCTTGAAACCGGCCGGAATATCTGTCACAATTTTCTGCTCACCCACAACCAAAATAATATTAGGTGATGTAAACGCCAAGTGGGGAAGCTGACTGCCACTTGCCGACGCGACCATTATTTCACCGTTTTATGTGACGGCATGCGCACTGCCAAGATAAAAATCCGACAAGACGGCCTGCTTGCGTAGATCTGCCTGTTTTATTTTGTCCGTTTCGACAAGAATATTCGCGTGCAAATTATTCCAGCCATGCTGTCCGGACTTGAGATAGTCGACAAAGCCGATTTCCTGCAAGGTAACCGATGCGCCGTTCATTACACTTGCACCGGCAGGAATAAGCTCTTTTATTTTCGCGAGAGCCTCTTCTTTTGTATTAACGATTACTCCTTCGAAATTATTTTTTACCAACGCCTCGATTGTTTTTTGTATCGTATCCATATTTTCTATTTTTAAAGCACAGGTTTGATAATGGAAAAACAGTATATCATAAGTTTGTTATATTTTATATGAATTCGAAATTTATGCACGGAAAAGGGGAGCAGTGAGCTCCCCTGTGGACGTTAATCCACGCAGTCAATCGTATCATTGACATTGACTCCAGTTTTTCCCCAAACTGGAGCATACTAAGAGTCAAGATGCAACCATCCTGTATCCACGCATAGTATACGGCATTTTTAAACCATATGCAACTATTTCGTGCCCGTCGGTGTCGCCGCTGTGCCAGTTGTTCCAGTCGTAGCTGGGGCACTGTTGACCTGGAGACGGTACATCATGTTTGGAGATCCGCCGTACTCCATAACTCCGCGACTCATCATGCCACCATACCAACCTGCTTCAATCTGTCCCTTAAACTCACCGATTTTCATACCGACAGAAAAAACTATACCGAGGATAATAAGACCGAGAATCCATCGAAGGACGCTGTGGCGCATGTGACGGCCGTGCCAACCGCAACAACCCATATTGTTACCGCACATTCCGCACGCGCCGCACGAGTTGCATACGTTGTTTCCGCCCACTTTCGAATTCATACCCTGACCCTGCATATTGTTTTCATTCATAAGTTTATACGTTAACTAATAATGTGCAAAACTTTTTGCTTCCGGTTCATTCTACCATCTTTCACTTGAACAACGCAAAAAATGTGACTGGATCGACAGAAATGCCGCCAATGCGAATACTCAAATGAAGATGCGGACCGAGAGCATAACCTGTTTGGCCTGAGAGAGCGATGACTTGACCGCGAGTAACTTTTTGACCGACACGCACGCCGATGCGCGAGAGGTGGAGATAGAAACTCATCACGCCGAGACCATGGTCGATGACGACAGTCTGGCCGTAATCCTGGTATGTACGGGCAACACGCACGATACCGTCGTTTATTACCATAACCGGCGTACCGACGGAAGCGCGGTAGTCAACGCCCTTGTGGGGAATGACATACACTCCTGTTTGTCGTGAGTAACCATACGGGTCGGTGACCGTGAGACTGGTGAGCGGAGGAATAAAGACGGCAGACCAAAGCGCCGTGCGAGCAGTTGGGATATGCAGGAGTGTCTGGTTTTCGGCATTGAGCGTTGCCACCATCTGTGTCTGACTTGCGGTCGTGTTACCGCCGAGGCTTTGCGGAATACCGAGCGGTGCCACATTCACTGCACGCATCCCGACAGAAATTTTTTGTGTCATCATGTGCCCGTCCGAGAAAACCACTTTAACTTGGTATGTTCCTGGTTTCTGATGCAAATCAATTCCAAACAAGGCGGTCGGCTTATTTTGATATATAAAAACAGTGCTCGTGGCATTGTTGAATACGATAGCCGTGATGGTCGTCCTGCTTTCCACTCCGGCCATCTGCACCATGAGTGGCTCGCCCTGTATGACTTGGGCGGGGAAGACAACTATGCTCGGATTCGAGACTGTATTTTCTCTGCAACACAAGGCCAACGCCAATATGGAAATAGCGTATCCAAAACACAGAGAAATCAGAAAAGTTCTCTTCACCATATAAGTATACAGTGTCGGCTGAAATTTTCAGCACGCAAAAGGGGAGCGGAAGGCTCCCCAAACCGACGCATTAATAAGAATTTTTATTTTCTCCTTCCGTATCGAAATCGAAGTGTGTCTTGTGCGGGTGGCGCAGAACCACTCGTGCCTTGCAGTCGTTTCTCTGCTCGGCAACCCATATGTGACGGTCAAATGGCACACCGTCAACCACTATCACCGTGAATCCAAAAACTCCCCACCGGCTCAACTAAGCCATATATAGCAAAAAGAG
>CAYNFW010000026.1:0-9190 GCA_964396805.1 uncultured Candidatus Saccharibacteria bacterium
TTTGTACCAGCAATAAGAAGTCCGAGGTCAAGCATAATGAGCTCTTTGTCTTTGAGCGATTCCGGAACGTCGCCGATTGCCATTCTAATAGCGAGACCTTCGACTATCGCAGTCTTACCTACACCGGCTTCACCGATGAGAATCGGATTATTTTTCGTCCGTCGCGAGAGAATTTGAATGATGCGCGAAATCTCATCGTCACGACCGATGACCGGATCGAGTTTATTTTGTTGTGCAAGTTTGGTCAGCGAGCGCGTGTATTTCGACAAGGCTTTGAACTTTTTCGGCACAGCAGGTTCTGTAGCGCGATTGGTTTTCAACTCCTCGAGCACTTTCAACACCGACGGTTTGTCGATTTTAAATTTGAGGAGGATATCGCGCGCTTGTGACGGTACGTCAATGAGCGCTAAAAACAAATGTTCGGTCGACACAAACTCGTCGTGCAAATCGGTGGCGATTTTACCCGACATTTCGATAGCTTGAGCCAGCTCGGGGGTGAGATAGATCTGATATGAAGCCGACAGGGTCTGCCCCGACTCCGCACCCTCGATGGTATCCAAAATGGTGTCGGTGAGGAGTATCGTATCGATGTCCATTTTGTCGAGAATGGACGGCACAATACTTTCCTCCTGCAGAACGAGTGCGGTCAAAAGATGAAGCGGACTAACGTGATTTTGACCACGTTCAATAGCAAGCTCGTGCGCTTTTCTGATTGCTTCTTTTGCCTTTGTTGTAAATTGTCCAAATGGTGGCATATGTAGGGACAATTATACGCCATTTTTCACTCGAGTCAAGAAAAAATTATGGAATCGACTGCACCAGTGTCGGCAATTCGCGTTTGAGAATATTGATTGATGTAAATGTTTTAGAAATGTCGCCCGCAAGCTCGAAACCGACAACACTGCCGGATAAATTAAACAGCGGACTGCCCGGCACAATGTCTTTGGTCGGCACGTCGGTCTCGATAGACGACACGATTGAAGTGGTGGTCGACGCCACCGTGACAGTTTTGTCCGACATGGAAATAACCCGTCCAACCGCAACGGCGTTCGTTGTGTCACCGCCGAGAGCTACGACAGTCTGGCCGAGTTGCGGATCAGCCGAGGCAAACGTTGCCGACACAAACGAAGTCGTCGTGGCAACTTTGGTCAACGGCACAAAAAGCAAAAAAGTCGTGCTTTTGTCGACGCCGATCGGGTTCAGCTCAACGGAAGAATTGTCCGGCATAAGCGCCGAGTATGTGTTACCGGTAGTAATAGTCTGACGTGGCATTACAATCTGTCCGGATTTTGATACCACCAAACCAATACCAAAAAAGTTTGTTGAACCGTCGGACTGACTCTTTTCCTCTATACGCACAACACTTTGAAGATTTTTATTGATTGCACTGATGACCTGATCGTCTTCGTTTACCACCACGGTCGTCGTTGTCACCTTATCCGGTTGCGTTGTACCTGACGACAAAATACCTGTCGCCGGCGCGACCTGGTCGATGGTTTTCTCAATGACTTGATTTATCGTTCGTGTCACTTCCACCGGCGCTTGCTGGAGAAGCGAGAAGGTCATAATGCCCGTGGCGATGGATGTCACAAATGTCACGAGAAGCACCAGGAGAATGAATTGGTTTTTATTGAGATGTTCCATGTGCATATCATACCACAAACCAACCCTACACAAAAACTCAAGAACGTGTAGAATGTGGGTATGGAAGGAATAGAAAAAATACCTGAAAGTCTAACCGAGATTGAAGACGGCGTTGATTCTGTTATTGAAAAAGCTATTTTTGAAGGAAGTTTTGTCGGTTCTGGCAAAGACGGAGTGGTCTTAAAAATTGATACACATGCATTTGATCAAAAAAATTCTTCTCTTTTTGAAAAAGAAGGTTTTCATTTTGACAATGCGAAACCGGCTGCGGCTGCAAAAATACTAAAAATATATAAATCAGGAAAAGGAAAGATTGAATACGACACACAAAAAGAAGCACTCGAAATTCTCGAAAAAGAAGAGGGTGTCGCTCGTATACCCAACGTCATCGGTATTCGAGATCAAAAAGTAACAGAGAGGGACAGAGATTTCCTCAACCGACTGGGCACACATCTCGATAATCGTATGGAAGTTTTTATAATGGATTTTGTAGAAGGAAAAGACCTGGCAACATTGATGTACGAGTTTGTTTTAAAGAAAAAAGGATATGAAGCGGAGGATATAGAAAAAATGGAATTCGATGAGAAACACTTGCTTGTCACAAAATTTCTCGAATACGCGGTTGCTGGAGGCAAAGATCACAATGAAGGACGACGCGCATTAGAAGAAGCTGCGGTTGCAAAAGAAAATAGTGACAAATTATACAAATTTTTGAAACAAAAAGGTTTTATTCTTGATAAGAATTTCTTGAATAAAATTGAAAAATCACTTCTCATTCTTGCAAAAAACAATATCAGACATAATGATATGCATGAAAGAAATATTATGAAAGATACAGATGGTGAACCGGTGATAATCGACTTCGGTCGATCAAAACACAACGATAACGACGAGATATCGGATGATTTTGCGGCAATCAAAAGATGGAAATACTTGACGACTACACCTGAAGAAGATGTGAAGCATGAACGCGAAGAAGAAATTACAAAAATGCAGGAAAAAGAAACATTCATTAAAACAAACAAAAAATGGATCGAAAAAACTGAAAACATTAAGAAAAGATTACAAAAAGATGTTCTATCAACACTTGAAAATGAATTTATTACAGCAAAAACAAGCGAAACCGAAATTGAAAATTTTCTTGTGACACTCAAGTCTCTCCTTCGTGATGATTCAGTTGAAGGAAACATAAAAACAACGATTCGGGATTTTATCTCCTTACTACCAAATAGAACCAGCTCACCTTTTGTAAAACAAAAAATTAAGACATCGATACGATCTGGTTGGTTGAGCTAAAAATAATTTTTTATCTAATCACCTCCCCCAGCACCTCAACAAGACGATCGAGATCGGCACGGGTCGTTTCGCGACCGAGGGTAAAGCGGAGAGACGAGTCGGCACAGTCGGGTTTGCCCAAAGACATAACAACGTACGACGACGAATTTTCAGCCAATGTCCGACACGATGACGAGTACGAGCAGGCAATACCGGCAATGTCGAGCGAAACAACAGCAAACTCTGCATCAATACCCGGTTTGCCATCCATACCGCCAAAACAAATGTTTATATTATTCGGCAATCTTTCCGTCACTGAACCATTGAGTGTTGCGTGCGGAAACTTTGCCAAAATTTTTTCAATAGTGTGGTCGCGAAGCTCCGTCAACCGCGCTGACTCCTTCTCGCGCATTTCCTCTGCGAGCTCCATTGCACAAGCCAGACCGACAATGCCCGGTACATTTTCCGTTCCGCTTCGCAGACCTTGCTCCTGTCCACCGCCATGCACAACCGGTGACAGTCGTACGCCATCGCGCACATAGAGCAGTCCCACTCCGCGCGGTCCGTGCATTTTCAAACCGTCGAGTGTCATCATGTCGACACCCAGTTTCAACACATTCAACGGCAAGTACAGTCCTGCTTGACACCCGTCAGTGTGAAAATAGGGATAGAGAGAACCGGTAGTATTATTTTTTCGTGCCCGCCATTCTTTTATAACCCGACCAATATCGTGGATCGGCTGTATCGTGCCGATCTCATTGTTGGCATACATCACACTGACGAGCACTGTATTATCGCGCAAGGCTTCACGAATACCAGACACTGACACAAGCCCATCCGCAGACACTGGAACAATCGTCACTTCCCCGCCACGATATTTTATTTCCTCGCACACTTCGAGAATGGCCGGATGCTCGATTGCCGTCACGATGAAATGCGGGACAAACTGCACCGGGTCGCTTTTATTTTTTTCCGGTCGATAGTACGCGTCAAACACTCCGAGCAGTGCTAGGTTGTTTGACTCAGTCCCCCCGCTGGTAAAAATAATCTCTCGCCCGTCACTCCCCTGCGCCGACAAAAGCTCGGCAAAGTGTCGTCGTGCCGTGCTCACCGCTTCCTTTGCCGTCATTGCCTCGCCATACAGCGCTGACGGATTTGCAAAATTATCCTCCATCCACGGTCGCATCGCCTCGCGCACCTCGGGTGCAACAGGCGTCACTGAAGCATAGTCAAGAAAAATTCTTCTTTCTGTTTTGTTTTTCATTGTTTTATTCACACTCCTACTATAGCGCTAATTTTGCAAATCGTCACTTTTAATGTATAGTGTGAACATGTTCACTAACCCATTGTACAGTGCATATATTACGTACGGTCTCGCCGGTGCATGTATACTGCTCGGGGTTGCAGTGATATGGCTTGCAGTGAGAGTGCGACGACTGACGCGAGGCTCGGACGGTAAGTCACTCGAGGCAACTATCGTCGATATGCACAAAAAAATGGATATGCTGGCCGATTTTCGCGCCGATTCACTTGCTTACTTTGGCGATGTGGAAAAACGCCTGAATAAAAGCGTACAAGCAATCGAAACTGTTCGTTTCAATCCCTTCCACGGCACCGGCGACGGAGGCAACCAAAGTTTTTCCACTGCTTTTGTCAGTGAACATGGCGACGGCGTGGTGCTGACCAGCCTCTACTCGCGCGATCGGATCAGTGTTTTTTCCAAACCACTTGTGAAGTTTGCCAGCACGTTTGAGTTAAGCGAGGAGGAAAAAGAGGTGGTGACCGAAGCGAAAAAACGCGTTGCATAAATTTCACATAATCACAGATTGAACCAACCATTCAATATCATGAACCCGCACAACATTTTAAAATACTGCCATGAATACAAAACTCACACAAAACATTTCGAAACTTTCTGCACGTCCGCCGGTCGTGGCAATAATGGGTCATATCGACCACGGCAAGTCCACACTACTTGCACATATTCGAAACAGTAGTAAAACACTCAATGAGGCCGGAGGTATTACCCAACATGTTTCGGCATACGAAGTTGAACACACAAGTGCCGATGGTGTGAAACATAAAATCACTTTTCTCGATACGCCGGGACACGAGGCCTTTTCCGGCATCCGCTCGCGCGGCGCACAGGTTGCCGATGTTGCCGTACTCGTCGTCTCGGCCGAGGATGGCGTCAAACCGCAAACGCTCGAGGCGTGGAAGTCTATCACCGCAAGTAACACACCCTTTATCGTCGCAATCAACAAAATCGACAAACCGGACGCGGATATTGAGCGCACGAAAAATAATTTGACCGAGAATGGCATCTACATCGAAGGCTATGGCGGTGACATTCCGGTTGTGGCATTGTCGGCAAAAACAGGCTCGGGTGTGTCGGAACTTCTCGATATGATTGTGCTTGTGTCCGAACTCGAAAACCTGACCGGTGATTCGACTGTCGCGGGCGAAGGTGTGGTCATCGAAGGTAATCTCGACAAACACAAGGGCATTTCAGCGACCTGCATTATAAAAAATGGCACAGTCACGACTGGAATGTATGCAGTGGCGGGTACCAGTCAGACACCGGTACGCATTATGGAAAATTATGCCGGACAACATATTTCCTCCGCCACTTTTTCATCACCCGTTACATTCATCGGTTGGGATGTATTGCCCGAAGTCGGTAGTACGTTAAAAACGTTTGCAACACGCGAGGAAGCACGAGCAGAAGTTGAAACACTAAAGACAGTGGTACCGACACAGGTACACAAAATTGACGAGAATGTGGTGTATGTTCCGCTCATTGTAAAAGCAGACGCCGGCGGTTCACTCGAAGCAGTCGTGCACGAAATCGAAAAACTGACCACGGATAAAGTCTGCGCACAAATCATTTTTCGGAGCATCGGCATGGTTTCGGAAAAAGATGTTCAGCAAGCCATGGGTAGTACAAAAGCCATTATCGTCGCCTTTCACATCGGTGTCGACTCCCCTGCGCAGGGATTGGCAACTCGCAGTGGTGTGGATATTAAAACATTTGATATTATCTACAAACTAACTGAGTGGCTTTCGGAAAAACTGCTCGAACATACGCCAAAAGTACTGACTGAGGAGTCTATCGGCGTGGCAAAAATATTGAAAACATTTAGTAAGGTAAAAGACAAACAAATTCTCGGCGCAAAAGTGGAAAAAGGCCAAATCGCCCTCGGCAGTACCGTGCGCATCACGCGACGCGACGCAGAAATCGGCCATGGTAAAGTAAAGGAGCTACAGGAACAAAAAGAACGCGTCGGCATCGTGACCGAAGGCAAGGAGTTCGGCACGCTCGTTGAAGCTAAAATTGAAATCGCCGCAGGAGATCGCATCGAAAGTTTTATTGTTGTGGAAAAATAGAACAATAACAGAAAATTTAAACTAAAATCATGAGCATCCGAGATGAAAGAATAAAAGAAACACTTCGCGACTTGGGCGCGCGATTTCTCATGCAAGACGGCAATGGCTCGTCACTCCTGACCGTCACCTCCGTCGTACTGCGCGGAAACGGAAAATATGCTACCATTTTCTTCACGGTGTTCCCCGAGAAATTGGAGAAAACCGCGCTCGAGTTTGCCAAACGTAAACGAAGCGAATTCAAGCAATTCGTAAAAGACAACTCGCGACTTGGCATCATCCCGCAACTCGATTTCGAAATCGACCTCGGTGAAAAAAACCGTCAGAAAATCGACGAGTTGCTGAACCAAAGCGAACGCGAACAAGGACACGCGAGCGAGAATGTTTTGGACGAAAATGGAAAAAACGTAGAGAGTGAAGAAAAATAAAATCAATAAAAAATCGGCCTGGTAGCCAAGTGGTAAGGCGTTTCTCTGCAAAAGAAATATGCGGCGGTTCAATTCCGCCCCAGGCCTCCAACAAAGCAATGCTTTGTGATAAAATAAGTATACTTGACAAAGTATTGCCTGGGTGGCGGAACTGGTATACGCGCACGACTTAAAATCGTGTCCCGAAAGGGATATGGGTTCGACCCCCATCTCAGGCACAGGAGATTGAGATTACTCAATTAAAATGTTATAAATGAGAAGTTGGTTTTGCGCTCATAGCTCAGTTGGTAGAGCAGGTCCCTCTTAAGGACAAGGTCCCAGGTCCGAGCCCTGGTGGGCGCACAAAATTAAAATATAAAACTTTAATTTGACAATTATTGGGCAAGTGGTGTAATTGGTAAACACGTCAGTCTTAGGAACTGATGCCGCAAGGCGTGGAGGTTCAAGTCCTCTCTTGCCCACAGCAAAAAATAACCTTATTTTTAGGGTTATTTTTTGTACCACTTATTTCATTTCCGAAATTATTTGACATATTGGTATATTGTATGATATAATAATTACGGAATTAAATTGACATTTTAGAATAACAAGGATACCGCCGTGAACAACAAACTTTCGATTAGAGATTTTTTCTGGGTACTTTTCGCTTTCGTACGGGGCAAATTGCTCCGTCAGAAGGCATATCGCCCAAAACCATGGGGCGGAAATTCGAGTATTATATTCGGCATGCAGGGAGCAAACTTCTGCCGACTTTCACTGCTAATGAAATGGTGGGGACTGCGTCCAATGACCCAGCAGGAGCTACATACCTACCTGAATCCCCCACCGAAAAAAGTCTATACTTTTTCACCCCGTCGCTGGAATGACTTATTACCGGCACGACTCAAGGGTTGCAATACAAAAGCAATCCTTGAAGCTGCTGGTGTAAAATTCCTCGGCACGTTTGTGAACGACGACATCTTCGAGAACGTTGTTCTTCCGAATGGGTGGTATCTTGAAGAAACCCGAGACCCCTTACACTGGAATTTATTCGACAATAGAGGACGGGTGCGTGGCACAATGTGCTACAAATCCGCCATCTGGGGACAATCGAGCTGACCTGTGGCTCGAGAACTTCTTCCGTGTCGATATGGAAACGAAACAGGCGGGAGGTGAAGTGACGTTTGTTGCCAAAGTTAAGACCGCGGGTAACGACGTAGTGTTCACTACCGAGCCTGTCACCACGGCGTGTAACGTGGACAGTCCCGAATACGACGAAATTTATGAGAGAATTCGAGGGCTCGGATTCACATGGCTCGACCTGAATTGTCCCAACTGGAGAAATCCCGATGCATATTGGGATTAACCAAACAACCCACCAATATGGCGATGGAGAACCCATCAGCCGTATCGGTGGGTTTTCTATTTCAAAATTTCTTGCAAACTTTTCATACTTAAACTTATTCTCTCTTTCCATTTCCCCAGTTCGGAAAGCCGCTCGAGTCGCCCACAAAGTTGACACAAATAAATGAATATGTTATTATTGATTATAGAATTTTGGACATGGTAGCTATGCCTCAAATAGCGAAGGAGACTACAGTGGAACTTGAAGACGTTATGGAAAAGGCGAACAGCCTGTGGAACGGTTTTTGGAAAAAGATTTTCATGCTTTCGTGCGTCGGATTGGTGCTCGCATGCTTCGGCTTTCTGGTCTTTCGCGTACTGTTCGTGAACTTCGTGGATAACTACGAAATCCCCTACAAGTACGATACCCGTACCGGTAAAATCGAGAAACTCAACCATACCGGATACATCGTGACACCGCCGTTTCTTGTGAAGGTGCACAGTGTCGACGGCCGACCCATGCAAGTCTGTATTAGTGCGATTCAACGCGTGCTCAACTGCAAACTGGTTGAGTTCAACCCCGCGGGGCTCGAGCTCTTCCTGCAATGGCACGGACGGAACGATTACACCAACGATGGTGGAACTCGGGAAACTCCAACCACTTTCAATCAAATCCTCATGGCCTATGCCTATGACGGTAGTGGCAAGAGTTACCCGTTCTTAACAGTGATTCGCGAACTGAAACCGGAGGAGGTGTCGCCGGGACCAGTTGGACCGCCACGATGAAAAAGATTCTTGTCAGTTTCGGCGGAATCTGCTGTATGCTCGGAGTATTGTACCTCACCTTTTTTAATTATCTCGAGGCATATCAAGTAGGGATAGCTCGAAATATTCTGACTGGTGAAGTAATACTTCAGAATCACGGTGGATATTACTTCACTGCCCCATGGATTGAAGTAGCCCGTATCGATACCCGACCTGTCCAAGTCTGCATCACTTCCGCCACTCGTGCGTTCAACTGCAAGTTGGTTCAGTTCGAACCGAATGCCTACAAGGAGTTCATCGCTGTTCAGGGGTTTGAGTATTTCTGGTGGGCAAATCGGGTATCGTTCAATTTTGGTTACAGCGAGGAATAT
>CAYNFW010000027.1:0-9064 GCA_964396805.1 uncultured Candidatus Saccharibacteria bacterium
CGACTGTCATAAGTGATCGATTTGATGGATCCACCTACGCCTATCAGGTTTCAGTAGACCCTACGCTCGAAGATTTGTTTTGGCAGACACGGGCATTTTGTCTTCAAGATGTCGTTCCCGTGTACCTATATTTTGAAGCGAGTGTCGAAACACAAATAGCTCGAATGGAATCACGAGCGAAAGAGTCCGGTGATACGAATTATTTTGATCGGCGTGGCGTGGAGTTTCGACGAACGGTTGATGCTTCGTATAGAAAGTCCTTAAACGATGAGAGAATACAGTCCTATCATATCGATGCTAGTCTTCCAAAAGAGGAAATGATTGCGTCTGCTCACGAGATTTTTCTGAAAGTTACTGGAATGTAAAGAGCTTGGTACGGACTCCGTACCAAGCTCGTATTTATAAGTGAATTAGTTTATGTTACAGTATCGCTATGATTCTACATATCGCAAAACTCGATTCGGGGGCAAAATTACCGGCGTATGCACATCCCGGGGATGCGGGGATGGATTTTTTTGCAAACGAAAAAGTGGTGATTGCGCCCGGGCATATCGCGCGGGTGCCGACAGGTATCGCTATTGAAATTCCGGAAGGGTACGTCGGATTGTTTTGGGACAAAAGCGGACTATCGACGATGCACGGCATCAAAGTGCTTGGTGGTGTCATTGACGCAGGCTACCGTGGAGAGCTTGTGCTCGGGGTCATCAATCTCGGTACGGAAACATATACATTTGAAAAAGAACATAAAGTGATGCAACTACTCATTCAATCAATTGTTCGCGTTGAATTACAGGAAGTCGCCGAACTAGAGGAGACCTCACGCGGTACTGGCGGATTTGGGAGTACCGGGAAATAATTTTTTAAAAGTAATACCGCGCTCAGTGCGAGCGCGGCGGTTTGGGAAATCGTGGAACAAAATGGATTTGAAGATGATCCTTTGCCTTGCCTGTGTGTTCCAGGCATTCCAGATTAATTTTTGACCCGATGGCGTTTGCCTCCTTTTTTAATTTCACAAAAAGCAAAAACAGTTCGCTCCACGCCGCGGGGTGTACATGATCAATGTCCGTCACGTGTTGGTTTTGTTCGACGTCTGATACGAGTGTATTGCAGATGGTTGTGGCGATTGCCACATATCCTCCGTGCGGGTTCGGGTCGTGTATGATATTCCAGTACACTCCTCTTAAAACTGTCGAGGAGTTACCGTTCAAACCACTTTCCTGTATCTCCCGGTTTTTTCGACAATGGCGGCATTCTATAATCGGAACCACTTTTTCAATTTCAGTCTGCATTTGGCACCTTTCTGAATTCGATACTATCCTTTAAAAACCGGCGCGTCAATGGTATAGTGGGAGAAATATGACGCAACAGGATACACTTACGCAGTGGATACGAGAAACGCTCGGACTCGAGCACGAGGTCGGTTTTTCCGTGGAACACCCGTCCGATATGGCTTTCGGTGATTATTCGACGAACGTGGCGATGGTCTGCGCTAAGTCGGAACACAGGAACCCAATCGAGCTTGCGGACGAGTTTGCAGAAAAACTACGGGCGAACAAGTTGCAAGAAATTGAAACTATTACGGCGGTCAAGCCGGGGTTCGTGAATTTCACATTGACGCGTGAGACCTTTCGCGATGTGGTGGGGAAAATCCTCGACATCGGTGTACACTACGGCGACCACGTACGTCTGTCGGGACAGCGCACGATTGTCGAGTACACGCAACCGAATCCGTTCAAGGAATTTCACATCGGACACATGATGAACAACACCATCGGCGAGTCGGTTTCCCGAATTCTCGAAGCGCATGGCACGGAAATAATTCGCGCGACATACCATGGCGATATCAGCATGGGTATCGCCAAAGCGGTGTGGGGTTTGCAGAGTATGGAAACCGGTTCGGACATGACGGTGCATGAAATGGGGCAGGCGTATGCACTTGGCGCAAAAATGTTCGAGGAAAACGAGGAGGTGAAGAAAGAAATCACAGCGATAAATAAAAAAATATACGAAAGAACGGACGATGCAATCAATGCACTCTATGATGCCGGACGACAGACATCACTTGATTATTTTGAAACAATGTACGCGCGACTCGGCAGTCATTTCGATTTTCATTTTTTTGAAAGTACGGCTGGACCGATTGGCAAGAAAATTGTTTTGGAATTTTTAGAAAAAGGTGTGTTTGAAAAAAGTGACGGTGCGGTGGTGTTCAAAGGAGAACAGTACGGCTTGCATACACGTGTGTTTGTGAACTCTGAAGGACTACCGATATACGAAGCCAAGGAAATCGGCTTGATGCAGATTAAAAAAGACACATGTGGGCCGTTTGATTTGTCTATCACAGTGACCGACAACGAGCAAGACGGATTTTTTAAGGTGGTGGAAAAGGCTGAGAGTTTTGTGTTTCCCGAACTGGCAGGACACGTGTTGCATTTGTCGCACGGAAAACTAAAGTTGCCGACTGGCAAAATGTCCTCGCGTACCGGCAGTGTGGTCACGGCGGAAGCGATGATTGATCAGGTCAAAGAAGTGGCCAGTATTAAAATGAATGCGCGAGCACTTTCCGAAGTGGAAAAAGATGCCACGGCTGAAATGGTGGCACTCGGCGCGTTGAAATTTACCATTTTACGCCAAGCTATTGGTCGGGATATTATTTTTGATATCGAGCAAGCACTTTCTTTTGAGGGTGACTCCGGACCGTATTTGCAATACTCGACAGTGCGTGCGCAAACCCTTTTGCGAAAAGCGGTCGGGGTGGCGACATCCTCGACTGACCTACCAGACGACTGGCAGACGACCACTCTCGAGCGACTGCTTCAGCGATATCCTCATGTCGTTTTTCGTGCCGGTGTCGACTATGCACCACATACGATTGTGACGTATCTCCTCGAACTTGCCTCGGCATTCAATTCTTTCT
The DNA here is from genome assembly GCA_964396805.1 of uncultured Candidatus Saccharibacteria bacterium. Taxonomy (GTDB): domain Bacteria; phylum Patescibacteriota; class Minisyncoccia; order Phycocordibacterales; family DATDWN01; genus CAYNFW01. The sequence goes on from CAYNFW010000027.1 coordinate 2,918, forward strand.
ACAACACCGGAAAAATTGTCGATCCGGCCAACCCGCATGCACCATACAAGCTCGCCATCACACAAGCGTTTGTGAACATCATGACCGCCGGCCTGACCCTTCTCGGCATCGCCGTGCCGGTGGAGATGTAAAAAATATATGAAAAAGGTGATTATTTTCGATATGGATGGCGTGTTGTTCGATACCATTCCGTTCGCCAGGAAAGTTTTTATAGAGCGACATCCGGGTGTAACTGAAAAAATGTACAACGAGATACACTCGGGGAATTTTCATGTCGAAGCGGAAAAATATTCGCATTTGAAAATAAAAGAAACTGAAGAAGAAAAAAATAAATATAGTGTTGAGTATACTGAACAGAAAAGCAAAGCAGTGTTGTTTACAGGCATTAAAAATTTGTTAGAAGATTTACATAGCAAGGGTTGTATTTTGGTATTGAATACAAATGCGTACGCAAAAAATACGTTACCGTTACTTGAAAATTCTGGTATACGCGAGTTGTTTGATTTTATTGCAACCGCGGAAATTTCCAAGGATAAAATAGAAAAATTTAAAATAATTGAAACTTTCTTTCGCCGTGAAAAGCATCCAAGTTTACTTGGTATTTTTGATACAGTAGAAGATTTGCGTACTTTTCTTTTATAAAATCCCCGAAAATGCTAGGATGATGGTATGACAGAAGAAGATAAAAAAGGCACTCAAAAAACCGACTCGGTCAAAAGCGAGATTGCTCTGAAGGAGGAGAGAATTTTGGCGTTTTGGAAAGAGCAGAAAATTTTCGAGAAGACGCTCGAGAAACCGGCACCGAATGGGGAGTTTGTGTTCTATGAAGGTCCGCCAACTGCAAATGCTGCGCCAGCTCTGCACCATTTGGAAGCACGAGCGTTCAAGGATATTATTCCGCGATATAAAACAATGCGTGGTTTTCATGTGCGTCGTAAGGGCGGTTGGGATACTCACGGTTTGCCCGTGGAACTGCAAATCGAAAAAAAATTGGGACTAAAATCCAAAAAGGAAATCGAAAAATATGGCATCGCTGAATTTAACCGTCAGTGTCGTGAAAGTGTTTGGGATTTTATTGGTTTGTGGAATAAATTTACGGAGCGTATTGGGTATTGGGTGGACGAGAAAAATCCGTATGTGACATACCACAACTCATACATCGAATCACTCTGGAATATTGTGGCACAGGTAAATACATGTGAACTCCTGTATAAAGATTACAAAGTTGTACCATGGTGCCCGAGGTGTGGGACGGCACTTTCATCGCATGAGCTTGCACAAGGATATCAAGATATCACGGATATTTCGGTGTACGTGAAATTTAAGGTTGTTGGAGAAAAAAATACATATGTTTTAGCATGGACAACGACGCCGTGGACTTTACCAGGCAATGTTGGCTTGGCGGTGGGAGAAGATATTGACTATGTAAGAGTTAGGTGTCTAAGAAAACTTGCTCCTGTGATTGAACCACTAGGAATAAAAATATCAGCAGTAAAACAAGAACCTGATGAGTTTTATATTTTAGCCAATGATAGATTTACTTTTCTTAAAAAGTTTTTTGACGAAGAATTTACAAGTCATTTTGTGGTTGAAATAATGAAAGGCTCGGATATCATTGGTCTTCAGTATGAACCGCTTTACCCGTATCTCTCGCAACTCGATGCGAGTGACGAAAAATTAAAAAATGCGTTTAAAGTTTATTCCGCAGATTTTGTAACTACGACAGATGGTACCGGTGTAGTACATACGGCAGTGATGTACGGCCAGGAGGATTTTGAACTTGGCACGAAGGTCGGTTTACCGAAATTTCACCTTGTCGATCCCGATGGTACGTTTATTCATGACATGGGTGATTTGACCGGCAGACATGTTCGTGATGAAGAAACCGCAGTGGAGATTATAAAAGATTTGGCACATCGCGGTGTGTTATTCAAAAAAGAAAAACACAAGCATTCGTATCCACATTGTTGGCGATGCAAAACCGCCCTCATCTACTACGCACGTGATTCGTGGTATATTCGCATGTCCTCTCTTCGTGCCGAGTTGCAAGCTCAAAACGAAAAAATAAATTGGGAACCATCTCATATAAAAGAGGGGAGGTTCGGCGAGTGGTTACGCGAAGCAAAAGATTGGGCGATTTCGCGTGAGAGATATTGGGGTACACCATTGCCAGTATGGGAGAACAAAACCGGTGGACGCCATATAATCGGCAGTATCGATGATTTGAAAAAATATGCCAAAAAATCCGGTAACACATATTATGGCGTGCGACATGGCGAGGCGGAAAATAATCTCCTTGAGGTGTGGAGTTGCAAGCCTGAGCATCCGCATCATTTGACCGAGGTTGGTCGTGAGGAGGCGCGTGTTTCGGCAGAAAAGTTGAAAGGTCAAAAAATAGATCTCATCATTGCTTCGCCTTTTGTACGAACGACAGAAACAGCGAAAATAATCGCTGAGGTTTTGGGTGTGTCGCGAGACAACATAGTCTATGACGACCGCCTTGTTGAATGGAACACTGGCGTCTACGATGGCACTCCGATTCATCCGTATTTTAAAATATATCGCGAGAGTGGTAATTCGTACGAGTTCAAAGCCGAGGGTGGTGAATCGTATCGCGATATTATTCGTCGCGCCGGGGATTTTCTGTACGATCTTGAAACAAAATATAAAAACAAAAACATTCTTGTGGTGTCGCACGCAGGTGTGTTGCGCGCTATGAACCTTATGTCTCTGGGAATCGCTACTGAAAACCAGGAAAAATTACGCAAGGAGTTTAAAAATTTTGATTACGCGGAGTACCGTATTGTCCCATTTACACCTCTACCACACAATGAGTGGTATGAACTCGACCTGCACCGACCATACATCGACGAGGTAACGCTTATGGATGAAAACGGCGGCGAACTGATACGAGTCAAAGAAGTAATGGATGTGTGGTTTGACTCTGGTTCGATGCCGTTTGCGCAGGATCATTATCCATTTGAAAACAAGGAGTATATTGATAGTATTGGATATCCGGCAGATTTCATCTCCGAAGCCATTGATCAAACTCGCGGTTGGTTTTACACACTGCTCTGTGTTGGTGTGCTTATGCAACGTGGTACATCATACAAAAATGTCATTTGTCTCGGGCACATTCTCGATGCGGAGGGTAAAAAAATGTCCAAGTCAATCGGTAATATTGTTAATCCATGGGAGATGATGAATAAGTATGGTGTTGACGCTCTGCGCCTGTGGATGTATTCGGTCAATCAACCCGGTGACTCGAAAAATTTTGATGAGAAAACGGTGGATGAAATCGTTAAGAAAATTTTCAATCCGTTGTCGAACGTGTATGCTCTCTTTGCCACGTATGAAAAAGGCGTGGAAAGAGTTGACCCACACACATCAACTCATGTGCTCGATCAATGGATAGTATCTCAGCTTGACCAACTTGTGGCCGAGGGAACCCAGAGTCTCGATGAATATAAATTGTTTGAGCCAATCAGAATGATGCGTGATTTTGTGCAGGACTTTTCGGCGTGGTATATTCGTCGGTCTCGAGAGCGATTTAAAGGTACAGAAGCGAGCGAAGCTGTTTCAGTCACAGAGCATATACTCGTGACTCTCGCAAAATTTCTGGCGCCGGCCGCACCTTTCTATGCTGACTGGCTGTATCAAGAGGTAACTCGGGGAAGAAAAAAAGAAAGCGTACATTTGGAATCATGGCCAGAATTGGAAGAAGTCAATCCAGAGTTAAATTTACAAATGCGTAAAGTGCGGGAAGTAGTGACGAAGGCGCTCGAATTGCGACAGAAAGCGGGGATTAAGGTGCGTCAGCCACTTGCGACTCTTTCTATCCCGAAAAGTTTCGGAGATTTTTCTCAGGAACTTTTTGATATTATCGCCGATGAGGTCAACGTCAAAAAAGTTGTGACTGTTTCCAGCGAAGAAATCACGCTCGACACCACACTGACGGACCAACTCCGCGGAGAGGGAACGGCTCGCGATATCGTTCGAGCCGTGCAAGACGCGCGTAAAGCGGAGGGATTAAATCCGAGCGACGCAATCAGTTTGCTCGCATGTACAGATGAAAAAATAAAAAAAATACTAACTGAATACAAAGCGCTTATCGCAACACCGACTCAAGTCAAAAAAATTTCATACTCTGCCGAGTCGCAAAAATATTCGGTCGCTGTCGAAGATGCTGTCATGTCTTTTTCTCTCCTGCGCGAAGAGTAAGCAGTGTCCATGTCATATCATATCTACAGCACAGACGGCATTATTCTCAAACGCACCGCTTTTGGTGAGGCCAACGCACTCGTGCACATCTTGACCTCTGACTTGGGACTTATCATCGCTTCCGCACAATCGGCTAGACTGTCGACATCAAAACTCAGCTCCGCTTTGACCGAGTATAGCCTCGTATCATTGTCTGTCATAAAAGCCAAACGCGGGTGGAAAGTGACTGACGCTCGAGCAAAAGAGAATTTTTATTTTGATAGTCATATTTTTTCAAAAAATATGCTGGCGCGCATATCGGCCTTTCTCTTGCAGATGATGCCCGGTGAAGAGCCACACAAAGAAATTTTCGAAATTATTTATTCAGGTTTTTATTTTTTGCGGACACTTTCTGAATCGGACGTCCAAAACTTTGAGACGGTTATCGTTCTGCGCGTACTTCACCATCTCGGATATGTGGCAAAAAATGTCGATACCGAAAGTTTCATGGCCGACACGACGACGTGGAACGAGACACTGCTCACTGATGCTTTCAAGAACCGCACGAGACTGGTTGGAGTTATAAACAAGGGTATACAGGAGAGTCATCTCTGAAATTTAGAGGAAAAAAGCCGCGTGGTTGCGCGGCTTCCAAAAAAGTGTAGCGAACACTACTTACTCCTCGGACATTTTTTCGAGCCTTTCGTTCAGCCTCTGTTCGAGCATTCTCCCCTCGGGGTACATCAAAAAAGTTCGTTGGATGTCGATGTTGGTGATGAGTACCAGCAGTTCGAACAATGATTCAAGCACTTCTCTGTTGCCCGTACCGGGGCCACTAGTAGTACATCCTCCGCACATAACAACCTGATGAAGAAAGCCTACCTCGAAGTACACGGAGGAAAAATCAGAATTCGAGGATCCTTGTGAATTTTGCGGTACGTATATTTCACGTACGTACACCACTCTCGCGCATTGAGATCCGCAACACGATATATGTTCGCGGACACACGCAACAAGATCATCCGCGCCACTTTTTACATATCGCGGAAATCCTAGAAACAAAATTTTTGGCGGGTACTTTGCAGTTAAGTCTTCCCGGTCCTCCTTTTGCGGATCTATCGGCCATGGCAGGCCGAAGGGGTGCGAATCAAGTTTGAATTCCGGTTGCGCATCATCCCGGTCAGTTTCTGTAAGGAGAATGCGTAGACCTTGTTGTGCGCGAATGTTTTGAAACTTATCTTGAACGTGTTTTATCATGACAACAACCTCTGTACGTCAGACTACTGTTTTGATTGAGAAGTGTCAATGTGATACACTACACATATGGATTTTGAAAAAAGTCGCATCGAACGTCTCAAACGTGATTTGTACTCGCGTGATGAAAGTCGCGTGCCTCAAGAAAAGCGTACACCTGTCTCCGGACACGAATTTACCGTCCCGAAAGATTGGGGGGGGCGCGAAACGTTCGATATGCCGTATGATGCTACGTCAAAAAAAGACACGTCATCTTTCTTTACATCTTTTTTCGGTTTGTCGCTCATTTTTTTTACACTCTGTCTCGGAGCGGCCGTGTTTATTTTCTATGGCGGGCTGAATATGATTTCTTCGAACAACGTCGATATCAAAATCACCGGCCCATCTTCGGTCGCGTCTGGCGAGGAGCTTGATGCCGATGTGGCAATCATAAACTCCAACCGCACAGACTTAATCAATCCGACACTGTACATCGACTATCCGGATGGCACGCAGTCTGTCGGTACGACCACGCTTCCGCTCACACACGACCAAGTTACACTCGATACAATTTCTTCCGGGAAGACCTCCGACTATTCTTTGCGAGCCACATTTTTTGGAGAAACGAATACGGTCAAAACCGTAACGTTCCGTTTGGAATACACAGTCAAAGGTTCAACGGCTGTATTTTCCAAAACAAAAACATATGATATT
>CAYNFW010000028.1:0-8337 GCA_964396805.1 uncultured Candidatus Saccharibacteria bacterium
GTTTTCAGATAGGGAACAAATGGTATTTCTTGACCGGTCTGATTCAAGTAGAGGAAAGTTTTCTCTCCTGTTGTTGAAATCCACGCATCAGCAACTGGGCTCACAAGCGAAAACCCAAGATCGCCCGGTCGTTGCAATTTCGCGACAAAAGGATCATCGAGATTAAGGACTGCCATGCCGGATTTCTCAACCAGCGCGCGTTTTCCCTCAACTATATCTTCAAGAGAGTAAATGTCCTCTACACCAAGATGCATCCGTTTGACATTCAGGAACACACCGACATCTGGCCGAAGTAAATCGGTCAGCATACCAACGTGGTTTTTACGATACATCGAGTATTCAAGAGCCAGCATTTCATGCGTCTGCTCTAGAAAATTTACCAACCACGAGGAGAGTGTAAGCGGTGTCAGGCGTTTGGAATAAATCCGCCCGCAAGAAAACTTCTTTTTTAAGACGGTCTGGATCAAAGCTGTGCCGGTTGTTTTTCCGACACTGCCAGTTACTCCAACAACTTTTGGATTGATTTGTGCGATGGCATATTTTCGAATCCGATCAATCGCGTCGAAAATATTTTCAACACGGATGTGTCGAGTCCCGATAATCTGGTCATCATGTACTCGGTTATCCACGACAAAAGTGATTCGATCATCCGACTTCATTCTTTGAATATTCTTGGAGCGATCAAATGCTCTGTCGTACCAACCAAGCAAATCAGGGTTGTCTTCGTAAACAACAAAGTAGAGAATTCTTTCCGGAGAAAGACTCTCAAATTGTTTCAAGTAAGCGATGCTGAGTAAATCAAACTTCTCATCATCGCGTATCCCGACAAATGTTGCGTCGGGAAGAATTTGTCTGAGTGTTTGTACGTTGAAAATCACTTTTCACCTCCTGTAATGATGCCGATGAGTTCGTCTGTGTCGGTGTTTGCAATATAATGCCCGCCATCTGCAATAATACGCAACATATGGTGGCTTGATGACTGACTGAGAAATTTTTCCACCAAGTTTGGCGGTGTCGCCGAATCTTTTTCACCATATACAAGTATCAGCTTGTCCGTGACACTGAGCAAGTCTTGGCGTAAATCAATCGAGACAATATTTCGGTATGTCTCTCGCATGACTTTTGTAGCCTTGGCGTAATAGGGGTTTTTGACAATCTGCACGAGATAAAAGTCTCGCAAGATTGATACAAAACCCTGTGGCAGAATCGCTTTGAGCAGTTTTTGAATTGTACTCAAGTCACTTTGCTTGTATCTGCGCAGAATTGCGGGAGAGACAAGAAAAGTTTTGACGCCGGTGTTTCCTGTCAGTTTTTTCCAGTGGAGCACGATTGCTCCGCCGAAAGAATAGCCGAGGATAAGGTCGGGTTTTTCTCTTTCGATAATTTCACCGATGTAATTGGTGAAGTCATCAAGTGTCCATGGTCTATCCGGATCAGGTGTTCCACAAAATCCGGGCAGGTTGGTAGTAATTACTTCGAAATGTTCTCGAAGTGCTCCAATAAATCGCGAACGGTTTGCCCACGCGTCGGTGCAACCACTTTTTGTGTAGTTTCTGTAATCCCAGCCGTGAATGAGAAGAATTTTCTTTTTCATAGTCTGATTTCAAATAACCTCCGTGGGTTATATAATCATAAAAATATGTTAATGTAAATATGTTAGCACAAATCAATTTAATTGCGAATTTATGGTTTATTTCTAAGATCCGGTATAAAAATGTAGCCATTATGGTTTTTAATTCGGGTTCTCACTTCGTCCACGAGTCCGCGCAGAATAACAAAACCTACCATGTGGTAGGTTTTGTTATTCACGGGTTACGAGGTTATTCGGAGGTGTTAACTGTTTCACTTTTTGAAATTAGTTTCTGTCCCTATTGCGCCACAAACGTGCTTGGCCAGGTTACCGACACATTATTGTTTGCGTCCATACTTTCAATCATATAGTAGTATGTGGTGCCCGAGGTCAGTCCCGAAATGGTGATTGCTTTGGAACCTGTTATGGATGGGTCAGTTACAACAAACCCACCGGAAACCGTCGGTTCGGTTTTGTCGAGCTGAGCCTCGCTCAAAATGAGAGGACTGCTACTGTAATAGACCTTACCCGAAGCAAGTTCGTTTGTATTCCATGAGACGACCACGTTTTGTGCTTGAGTGGCAGATGTGGTTATGGTACTTGTCGTGCCAAGCACAGTGCCACTGGCCGTATTGACAGTAACGTTCGTGATTATCGGCGCGGTATCAGTTGTTATTACACTGGTTGCCTGCCCCGTCGAGCCAATGCTTTGTCCCGAGTCAATAAGTGAGTTGAGCTGGGTGAGCGTTAACGGACCGACGTTTCCGACTTGATCAAGACCATACATCGCCTGGAACTGTGTTACGGCTTGTTCGGTTAGGGGACCATAGTATCCAGTCACCAGGCCGGACGGATAAATAGTGTTATCCGACGCTAGAAACGTTTGCAGACTCGATACGTCCGTACCGCTCGAGCCGAGAGCCATTTGTGAATTGATATGTACATATGCCAAAGCAGTGCCTGTATACAACCCGCTGACCATGAGGCCGAAGGCTACGATGCCCGCAATGCGTTTGAGCATATTTTTTTTGTTGCTGTATATCATAGTCATTTTTTTAAATAATAATGCGCACGCATATATCATATGTGAGAGGGGATGAATATTTCATGATGAAAAAATACCCACCTTACGTTTTTCTCAAAAAGTCAACGGAGATTTCATTTGCTTTCGCGGGTCGCATGTCATTTTTATTTTCATGTGTATCGAGTGGCAAAGTTACGGTCACATGCGTGCCCTTGTTCATTTCGCTTTGGATGACAATTTTACCATTATGTATTTTTAATAACTCGCTCACAATAGTCAGTCCGAGACCGCTTGATCCGGATTGTCTGTTGCGCGAACGTTCGGCGCGATAGAACGGTTCGAAAATATGAAAGAGATCATTCGGGGCGATGCCAATGCCGGTATCGCGTACTGTCAGCACGACGCTTCCTCGATAATCCGGTGTAACGACTACCTCGATATGGCCGTTTTTAGCGGTGTAGTTGATTGCGTTACGGATAAGATTACCGGCGATTTGTTCCAGAGCGGTCGCGTTGCCCCACACGTCGCACGGTTCTTGTTTTTTTGTAGTAATGGAAATATCCTTTTTCTGCGCCAACGGTGTCATTTTTTTTAGCACGGAATTGATAATTGTGCCGAGATTGATAGTTGAAAATTGCATTCGCTCGGGACGAATCATGCTGTTCAGTGATAGCAAGTTGTTTATGATTTCCGAGGCTCGAGTGAGCTCCTCCATGTTGCTTGCGATGATACCTCGCATGTCCGCGTCTATCTGAGCGTTAAGCAGGGCGACTTCACTGTTGGTTTTTATAATCGTCAGCGGTGTCCGCAGTTCGTGTGCCACGTCACTGATAAATCTTTTTTGCGAGTTGAACGCTTCACGGGTCGGTCGAAGTGCAACTTTGGCCACAATGTAACCGAACACAAGCGTGATCACGACGGTGACACTAAAGAGTAGAAAAAAATCCTTCGTTTTTATGAGTTGAATAGAATTGAAGATTTGTTGACCGTTCACTTGCTGGCTGTGTTTCAGACTTTCGGTAATACCCGCGATCAGTGTTTGAATAATGTTTTCATACAAATAGTTGAAAGAAATCGAAACAATAAACAAAAGCACGATTGCAAATGCAATTTGCACAGTGATGATGTTTGATTCGGCGCGAAAAAAACTATCGTCGCGATATTTTTTATACAAACCGATAACCGACCCCACGAATCGTTTCCAAAAGGTTTTTATCGCCTGTAATACTAAGTTTTTTTCGAAGGTTTTTGACATGGACGTCTACGACATTGCTAAAAGAAGAATAGTTGAAATCCCACAGATGTGTCAACAGTTCTTCTCGGTTGATAACGACATTCGGATGTCGCATAAAATATTCGAGAAGCATGAATTCTTTGAGTGTCAAATTTATTTGTTTGCCATCTTTGGTGACAATGTGGTTTGCCGGATTCAACACAACATCATGAAATGTTAGAACGGTCGGGATACTCTCGTTTGGCCTGCGGAGAAGTGCTTGGATACGCGCGTTCAGTTCGTCAAAAGAAAACGGTTTAACTAGGTAGTCGTCGGCCCCGGCGGTCAACAGATCTACTTTTGTGTTTGTTTCATCTCGAGCGGTGAGAATGAGAATCGGCGTGGTAATACTGCTCTCTCGCATGCTTTTTGTCAGCGCGAGACCGTCCATGCCGGGCAACATCAGATCAAGAATAACAAGATCATAGTCCACATGATTGAGCGAAATGCGTTTGTGTGCCGTCATACCGTCGTGAATCGCGTCGACAGCGTAGCCTTTTTTGGTCAGCCCGGTCACAAGCGCGTCGGCAAGCTTTTTTTCATCTTCAACAATCAATATTCTCATACCAAATAGTATACAACATCAAGGTGAATGCTTCATGAAGATGGTTACACAGTGCCGTTTGCTTTGGTATACTACCAAGTATGAATTCGTATACAAAAGAGGAAAAACAGCTTTTTAAAAAACTCTCTACACCCGCCAAGATTCAGGATTTTTTGGATACACTACCATTTAATTTTGAAGAAGATTGTCCGACCTGTTTTTCTCCGCGACAGGTGCTTGAAAAACGAATGGCGCATTGCGTTGAGGGCGCGATATTCGCAGCTGCAGCGCTTGAGTTCCACGGTGCTCGGCCGCTCGTCCTCGACCTGCGCTCGACCTCGCGACCGTACGATTTCGATCACGTTGTTGCCATCTACACCCGGTTTGGCTGTTTCGGTGCAATCTCAAAAACGAATCACGCCGTCCTGCGATATCGCGAGCCGGTGTACAAAACGCTTCGCGAGCTTATCATGTCATATTTTCATGAATATTTTTTAAGCAGTACAGGAAAAAAAACGCTCCGCGAATATTCACGACCGCTGGACCTCCGTCGGTTTAACCCACTTGACTGGCGCACAAGTGAAAAAAATTTGTTTGATATTCCGGCATATCTTGATGATGTCACACATGTTCCGATTCTTTCGTCGTCACAAATAAAAAACCTACGCCCGGCCGACCCCGTTGAAATCCTCGCCGGCGAAATCGTCGAATATAAAAAGAGGAAATTTTAGCCGAGGAACGTGTATGGTATACTACTCACATGACAAAAATTATCGAAGGGAAAATGGCGCCGGACTTCACTCTTGCGGATCAGGAAGGGAAGTCTCACGCTTTGTCCGATTATCGCGGTGAATGGATGCTTTTGTATTTCTACCCGAAAGACGATACGGCCGGTTGCACGGCAGAGGCCTGCGCTATTCGTGACGCTACACCGGATTTTAAAAAGTTGAAACTGCGCGTGTTTGGTGTGAGTATTGATTCCGTAAAAAGTCACAAAAAATTTGCGGAGAAATACGATCTGCCGTTTACATTACTGGCCGACGAAGACAAAAAAGTGGTGAACATATACGGTGTGTTCGGCAAGAAAAAATTCATGGGACGGGAGTACGAGGGCACGTTCCGCACATCGTTTCTCATCGATCCACAAGGTGTTGTTGTAAAAATATACGAAAAAGTAAAACCCGACGTTCACGTCGAGGAAGTGCTGGCCGATTTGGCTGTACTGAAAAAGAAGACTGGAAAATAAAGGCTTTTTGTATTATGCTGGGATTTGGTCGGATTGCCGTTGTAGTTCAGTGGTAGAATGCCATCTTGGTAAGATGGATGTCCTGGGTCCGATTCCCAGCAGCGGCTCCAGTTTTTTTGAATGTGAAATTTCGCCAAAGTAGTTCAGTGGCAGAACACAGCTTTCGTAAAGCTGGAACATGAGTCCGATTCTCATCTTTGGCTCCATATGAATGATACCAAAAAGACATCGACGGAAACATTGCAAAAGGAGTTGAACGACCTCGAAGCCGGCATGGCTCGGGCAGATTTTTGGGCGGATAAAGACAAAGCACAGGCGACCATCAAACGAATTCAGGATGTGAAAGCGGAAATGGCCGGTGGAACGGGTGGCACATACGATGCGGGTAATGCAGTCATGACAATATTCTCCGGAGCGGGCGGAGATGATGCCGAGGATTTTTCCGGTATGCTTTTGCAAATGTATCTCAAATATTGTCAGCGTAAAAATTTCGGGGTGACGGTATTGCACGAAAACGAAAACGACCACGGCGGATATCGCAATGTCACTGTCGAGATTGCCGGCAAGGGTGAGGATGGACGCGGTGCATACGGCACACTGAAAAACGAGTCGGGTGTGCATCGCCTCGTACGCGTTTCGCCTTTCAACGCCGCCGCCAAACGCCACACATCTTTCTCGATGGTCGAGGTCATACCAAAATTTGAAAAAACAAGTGCACGAGATATCATCGGCGATATTCCGGAGACAGAGTTCCGATTCGAACTCTCGCGCTCGTCCGGTCCCGGTGGCCAAAACGTGAACAAGCGCGAGACGGCTGTGCGGGTGGTGCATATCCCGTCGAACCTTTCGGCCCAGTCAGACAACGAACGCTCACAGGCGCAGAATAAAGAAAAGGCAATGCAAATATTGTACGGGAAAATCTACAAAGCGATGGAAGAAGATCGTATCAAAAAAGAGCACGGTATGTATATTTCCAAAACGACGCAGATAGAGTGGGGGAACCAGATTCGCTCGTATGTTCTCCATCCGTATAAAATGGTCAAAGACCACCGCATCGGTGCCGAAACCTCACAGGTCGACGCAGTTCTCGGCGGTGACCTGGACGACTTTATCGAAGCAGAAAAAGATCTATAAATAAGGCCTGAAATCGGTATTTTATAAATGGCACTTGTAATTTTATATAAGATATGGTATGATAACAGAAGATTTCAGATGGTGATTTTTTATGCCCCATCTCGCTTTTTAACAATCCGTCAGCTCAAAAATGGCTGGCGTACAAACAAAAAGAAAGGGGAACATACCAATGTCTCAGACTGCGGAACAGACCTCAACGAAGAACAGACTGAAACAGATTCTCGCACTCGCCAGCTTCATTGCTCGCGTGCTCGCGGACATCCCATTCGAGCAAGTGCAATACTTGCTCACAAACAAAAGCACTGTCCTGCGAAAAAAGTTGCAGGAGGTGTTCGAGATCGCGAACGATCCGTTCGCCGAAGTTCGGATCGAGTGGCAGGAGTTCTACAAAAAATACTTCGGTGTTATTGTAGATTTCTCGGGTGTTATTATTCCACCCAAGCCCACCGGGCAGTATCGACTGATTTTCATTTCGTTGGGACTCCTCTTGAACGCTACTACCGTAGCGATGCGGAAGTTATTCAAGGTGTGGGTCTGCAATGATGATCTCGATGCGAGTGTGACAGTTAACACTCGCACATCGGTAAAAAGTTATGCAGTCTGGGTCCGTATCGGTGTCGAGCCGGACGAGAAGTACCTCGGTAAGTCCACGCGAGACGCTGACACGGAGGGTAAGATTGGGGTGACCCTTCTAGAGCGACTTGTGTTCGAGGTGAAGTACTTTGTGGAGACCGGTTTACACCTCGACATCAAAGGCGTTACCATCTGCACGGGTTCTCGTGATTCCCGTGGTAGCGTGCCGCTCGTGTACTTCTATCCGACGGGTGGCGCAGTGGAGGTGTACTGGTGCGCTGTCGCCCGCTCGCATCCGACGATTGGTCTTCGTCAAGCAGTTGCAGTTTAACCTTTTCTTTTTTTACTTTTACCCTTTGTCCCCGATTTCTGCTTGTAGGAATCGGGGACATTTTTTATACTGTGAAGTGGCTGATAAGCTAGTTCCGCAAAGTAAATTTGCTGAATGATAGTTTGCCAGTATAAAACTGCCTGTGAATATTTGTGCATAGATTTTTCTACTCGTCACGATGCAACACAGTGCCTGCGACAGCAGGGTATAACACAGAAATCTTGGAAACAGAATTTCGGTGAGACGGATGGATATTCACAGAGAAGATGTTCTCGTAATTCCCGTGGTAGCGTGCCGCACGTGTACTTCAATCCGACGAATGGCACAGTGAAGGTGAACTGGTACACTGTCGACAACTCGAATCCGACGAATGGTCTTCGTCAGAAGTTTTAGCAGAGACTTCGGTTTATACCGGAGTTTTTTGTATATTATGTCATATTTTGTTGCAGGTATTTTATCCAACCATTCGTCATTTTTGAGGTTTCGACAACAAGCGACTCGATTCTGATGTAAGTTTTTTGATCTATAATTTTTAGCTCATGTTCTACCCGCACAAAGTGTTTCAGTGTTTCGAGTAGTATCCGAGAATCTTCCAAAACTTCCATTTTTTTATGTTTTTGTGTAAAACAGGCAGTGATGAGT
>CAYNFW010000029.1:0-8276 GCA_964396805.1 uncultured Candidatus Saccharibacteria bacterium
CAATTTCACCAAGATTTTCTGCCTATTGTTGAAAAGATAAAAGAAACGCCGGAACCGGAAGTTGACAATGCAGTTTTTGAGCGTGTCTTTTTCACTTCAAAGGAAAATTCTCGACCGATTATTTTCATTGACGACAAATTTGGAATCTACCAAAAATTTAACAAGGACTCTGCCTACTCTATACGCAAACACAGCAAACGATTTAACCTCATCAAGTATTTGCAGACAAAAGATTTCTGCCAAATTGCCGAACTCTCGGCTCTCAAACATCAAAAAAGCACCGACACAATGAAATCTATTAAACTGATTAACAAACTTTTCAGACAAAATACCGGAGTGCCTTTTGATTTAATTTCTCACAACGACACGAGCGGATATTCGCTGAATAAAACAGAGTTGGACATACAAAGGCCTCCGAGTGTTTAGGTGGCGTTAATAATCCTGTTGGTAGTGGCCTTGAATAAAGGCTTTTTTTGCGTGAACGCCACCCAAAGGAACATAGATTTTTACCCCATGTCAATGCCAAAATTAGTATGTGAAAACATACAGCAAACCATTGGTCGATAAGTGCATTGAGTATTTTCACCGCGTGCATAACGTGGATATTTCGGACGACACAGCCAACGAATACCTCCGCTCATTTGCCAAGCTCTACCTCGCATTTGCTCGGCCAAACGGCGGGAGTCTCGCCAGTGGCATAAATGCCACGCGAGACGGCGCCGTTGCTGAGGAAGCGGGTAGTGGTTCCATAGGTGTTAGTAACACCTATGGAACGTTGTAATTTGCAACATTTCAATGATAGACACAATTAAATTCTACATTCCAATATCAGACCTAGAAATCCTTGAAAAGTTAAAGGGCAGTTTGATGCGATTCAAAAAAGACGATATGAAAACCGGCGAAGTTGAGTTTGAGTTTTTCACTTCCCAAATTGAACTCGGCTCATACAGCCGGACAATTTCCCTCCGAGCCAATGAAAAGCCACGTGGACTTTTTCTTGAATTTTCTCTGCCGAAATATGAGAAAGGCAACAATGTGGAAATGATACATCCGGACGATTTGGAAAAAATAATGGCCAAAATGTATCTTGATTTGTGCAAGCATTTGGACTACTACGAATTGCCTCACTTTTCCAACTGGATTATCTATCGTCTTGATGTCTGCTACAACTGGCTTTTCAAAAGCAAAGACGAGACACGGCAAGCCATTGATTTTATAAAAAGAATTGACTATCCGAGAAAGAAAAAATATGTCTGGGACACTTCCGTCATGCACAAAGGCACAGCATATTCAATTAAATTTTATGTCAAAGGGGCGGAATTCAAAAAGCACGATTTGAAAAAAATAATGTCTGACGACAAATACGAGCTTTTGGAATGGGCAAATCATATTGTCCGGTTTGAAGTCAATTTGAAAAGAAACTATCTCAATGATTATTTTGGTTTGAAAAATGTTTTTGTCCGTGATATTGCAAACGATAAAATCATTTTGGATATTTTGATTTTCTATCTCGCCAAAGTTTTCTACTACATCAACACCAAAACAATGACGCAGGCGGAAGTTGAGAAAATTTTGTTTGCTAACTTCTCCAAACAGAAAGCTACTCGTCTATACTCTTTCTACAAAGAATACTACTCTGACTCGGAAATCAAAATGATGTATCTAAACGGCGGACTTAACCGAAGTACCATATACCGCTACAAAAAGGATTTGAAAGATGTCGGCATTGGCTTTTCACTCTCGGACACTCCGACTGGTAGGGGCATACTGGAACAGCTTGTCATTCCGTCCGAGAATTCAAAATTTGATTTAATCGGAAAGTTTAATATACTACCAACAATATGAACCCACTAAAATATATTTTGTATTGTCGCAAGTCCACCGAATCTGACGACAGACAAGTTTTATCTTTGGACTCGCAAGAAAAAGAGCTTTTGACTCTGGCGGAAAAACTGCAAATAAATGTCGTCAAAGTTTTGCGTGAAAGCAAATCAGCCAAAGCTCCGGGTCGTCCGGTCTTTGATGAGATGATGAAAATTTTTGAAAATGGAAAAGCTGACGCGATAATCTGCTGGAAAATTGACCGACTAACTCGCAACCCATTAGACGGCGGGCGTATTCAGTGGCTTTTGCAAAATAACAAAATCAAACAAATACAAACTTTTGAAAAATGCTACTATCCCAACGACAATGTTCTGCTGATGTCTATTGAGCAAGCTATGGCAAACCAATACATCAGAGATTTGGCAGTCAATGTCAAACGCGGACAGCGAGCCAAACTGGAACAAGGTTGGTGGCCCGGCTTTGCCAAATTCGGCTACAAAAATGACAAAGCAAACAAAACGATTTTGGTTGACGAATACAAATCAAAGTATGTTATCCGAGCTTTTGAACTTTACTCTACCGGCAGTTATGGCTTCAAGGAAATCTCGCAAATTTTATTTGACGAGGGTTTGCGAACTGGCACAGGAAAAAAGTTTGTGGCCGGCAACATTCACCGGCTCATGGACGAGCCATACTACTACGGCATGACTTTGCGAGACGGGAAATTATATCCAAGCAAACACACACCGCTTATTTCAAAAGAATTGTTTGATAAAGTCCAAGATGTTCTGCACAATAGAAACAGACCGAGACCAAAAACACATTTCTTTCCCTTGCGTGGATTTATGACTTGCGAGAAATGTGGTTGCGCGCTCACAGCTTCACTCAAAAAAGGCCATGTGTATTATTACTGCACAAACGGAAAAGGTATCTGCTCTGAACACAAAACATATCTGCGAGAAAATACGCTCTATCCCATTGTCGCTTCTATCATGGAAAAGTTAAACATTGACGAGGAAGCTATTGAAATGATGTATCAGTCGGCAAAGGAAGACATCGGGTTGGACGCTCAATACTCAACCTCCATTCTGACAACCCTCAAAACCCGTCTAAATGCTCTCACAGTCAAAGAAAGCAAACTGCTTGACGCTTTCCTTGTTGAAAGTATTACAAAGCAGATTTACGACAGCAAAGCGTTGGAGATACAAAATGAAAAAACACTACTTTCCAAACAAATATCCGATACAGAGAAAAAATCTGAAAATCTTGTTTCCACTTTGGAACCGGTCAAAAACATTTTTCTACGAGCCAGCAGAGCCAAAAAAGAATTTTTGGCCGGTGATGACATCAAAAAACGAGAAGTCGTTGAAACTATACTTTGGAACTTATCAATGCAAGAGCAAAAAATGGCTAGCTACAAGCTCAAAAGTCCATATTGC
The DNA here is from genome assembly GCA_964396805.1 of uncultured Candidatus Saccharibacteria bacterium. GTDB lineage: Bacteria > Patescibacteriota > Minisyncoccia > Phycocordibacterales > DATDWN01 > CAYNFW01. The sequence continues at coordinate 3,264 of CAYNFW010000029.1, forward strand.
ATACTCTCAAAATTGCCTAAAAACCCTGATTTTCAGACCTTGCGGAGGCGGTGAGATTCGAACTCACGATACCTTGCGGCATGGCGCATTTCAAGTGCGCTGGAATAAACCACTATCCGACGCCTCCACGGTTTGCCGAGTGTCTGTGCTCGAAAAACTTTTTTAATTTACAATAAATGCCATTACTTCACCTCCGTCGTTTGGGTGACATCCGTCGCAGGTTTTTCCACCGTTTCGACGTTGTATTTTCGAGCGATGAAATACACATAAATAATTTCCAAAATACCGAACGTGTTGACGATGAGCAATACGATAAACCACTTCATATGCGACAATCTGGCCGATTTCCACAGAGCAATGCCTTTCCATGGCAACGTCCAAAGGATTACCAAGGCAATAATCCAGGGATTCACGCCTAAAAGCGTGTTTGTGCCAAATAATGTATCCATACGGGCAGTGTAGCAAAAAAGCGTGGCGTACGCTAGTATGTTCGTATGAGATATCTTGGCATTGATTATGGCAGTAAGCGTGTTGGTCTGGCTCTTTCGGACGAGTCGGCACAGTTTGCTTTTCCATATTCGGTTGTGCAGAACTCATCGTCTCTTGTGAACGACGTCCGGAATATCTGCCAAGAAAACAATGTCGGCGAGATCGTGGTGGGGGAGTCGCGAGATTTTGCCCAGCAAGAAAATGAGATTATGAAATCCATCCGGCCATTCGTTACCGATCTGGCAAAGGCGACCGAAATACCGGTTCACTTACATCCGGAGTTTCTGACGTCAGCCGAAGCGGAGCATTTGCAGGGAAAAAATAATATGCTGGACGCATCGGCCGCGGCACTTATTTTAAAAAGTTATTTGGACACACTGAATGCAACACATAACACATAATACTATGACAATAACTATCGACGAATTTAAAAAATTGGACATACGCATCGGACATATTTTGACCGTGGAAAAAGTTCCGGAAACGGATAAACTGCTCAAATTGTCAGTCAATTTTGGCGATGAAAATCCGCGCCAGATTGTGTCCGGTATTGCCGGATTTTTCCCGGATATTCAGACGCTCGTTGGCAAAAAATGCGCATTTGCATACAACCTCGAACCTCGCACTATACGCGGACTGGAAAGTGAAGGTATGATTCTTGCAGTCAACGGCGAAACGGCCGGAAAAAGTTTTTTCTCACTTCTCGAAACATCGGACGATGTGACTCCAGGTAGTGGTGTGAAATAGCAGGGGATAAACTGGTGCACACTTGTGTTTTTTTGTTATACAATACAAGTAATGAAACTCGATAAATTTTTTGATATTTTCCCGCCACCAAAATTTCTCGACATTCCGTATAGCGGTCTCTCCATCTCTGACACGGCCGTTCGGTGTATTCAGTTTGACGGTCATCACAAACATCTTCGAGTAAAGAAATTTGCCGAACGTCCGATACCGCCTGGTGCCGTTGTCTCCGGTTTTATAAACAGTCCGGACGAAGTGGCAAAAATTATCGAGTCTCTCAAAAAAGATCTGGGCTTGTCGTATGTCAAAATGTCTCTGCCCGAGGAAAAAGCCTATCTTTTTACCACTAAAATTCCTCGCGTTTCGCCGAAAGAAGTGCGAAGCACCATTGAGTTTACCATCGAGGATAACGTGCCGTTGCCTGCCAGTGAATTGTCCTTCAACTATGGTGTGGCGGAGGTGACCGGTCACGGTGATCATGTTGACGTTATCGTTTCTGCCGTGCCGACGAGTATTGTTGATACGTATGTTGACGTCATTCGGCGTGTCGGTTTACCACTCCTGTCACTGGAAATAGAGTCCCAGGCGATGGCTCGAGCGCTTATCCCAAAACACGCCACGGATACGCGCCTGATTGTTCATTTTGGAGCGGAAAAAGTCGGCTTGTACGTAGCGTACAGACGCATCGTTCATTTTACGTCGACGATCATGACCCCCGAACCACACAACGACATAGCTATGCTGTCGCAGGAAATAAAAAAGTTGTATGTCTATTGGCATACGCTCAAAGAAAATGTTGGTGATCCGAACAAGAAAATCAGTCAGATAGTGGTCTGCGGGGAGAGAGTGACGGACGATATCATCTCGCGTCTGGCCTCGGAGCATGACACACCGACATCGATGGGAAATGTGTGGATAAATGCCTGTGATATTACCGTCGCAATTCCACCCATCCCATTCGTTGATTCTCTGCGATATGCCGCATCGGCCGGTTTGGCGCTTCCCAACACCATTTTGATATAAACATATGTTTAATGTCCTTCCAAACAATTTAAAAAAACTAATCGTCAACGAATATCATCTTCGGGTGGTGATTGGTTTTTGCATTTGTTTCATCTGTATCATGCTCTGCACAGTGGTGTTTCTTTTGCCATCGTGGCTTCTCGGATCGATCAAACAAAAAACAATGGCCGATCGAGTCGCCATGCTTGAACAGGCACCGACAACCGGACACACAACAACCGTTTCTCGCACCATCACATCCACCAACATTCTCTTGCACAGCATCAATACTTCTTTTGCATATCCTCCCGCCAAACCGCTTCTCGATGCCATACTTTCCGGTCGGGGAACGGGTATTCGTCTGAGCGAATTTTCGTATTCGGTTGACGATGCCACTCATTCCTCTCTTGTTCTGCAAGGTGTGTCAAATACGCGTAACGCTTTGGTTTCGTACGTCAAATCATTACAGAATTCCGGTTTGTTCACGTCGGTTGATTTACCTGTTTCGGATTTGGCAAAAGACACGGACATTACTTTTACATTGAATCTTTCCGTTGGCACACCGCTTCCCGCATCTTCACCACAAACAAATGACTAACGATCAATCCTTCAAAAAAATACTCGGTGTGCTGGTCGGCGTGATTGTGCTGATAGCCGGCGCGATGTATTTCGGCATACATTCTCTCGTTACTACCAACCAAAACATTGCCACATTGACCCACACTATAGCCGTGGACACGCAACAACAGCAGAGCATTTCTTCTACGGCCGCTTTGGTGAATGGTGACAGTCCGGATGTGGCTCGTGTCGAGTCTTCCATTATTGCTTCGGACGGTGATGTGTCGTTTATCGAATATCTCGAGACATTGGCGCGCAATTATAATCTTCAAGTGGTTATCAACTCACTCTCGCTCTCCGACGATGCAACACTTACCGGAAACGGTCTAAGTACATTACAAGTCCAGTTTGAAGTTAAAGGATCCTGGTCAAACGTCTATCGCTTTACCTCGAACATCGAGACGTTGCCATACAGTTTCAAAATGAACAAAATTGATATTGTCAACACGGGGGACACGGCCAATCTCGATAGCACCAAGTCGACGCCAGCTCCAGGTGTATGGCAAGGGCTGTTCGATATGAATGTTTTAAAACACATATAACGATATGGAAAAAATATTATCACAGATGAAAAAGTGGATCGGTGGTGTGCACATGCGCCCGATGACATACGAGCGTCAAGGTATCAAACCAAAAATGGATTGGTTTGCAATGCTCGTTTTTACCACACTGACTTTGTGTGTGTTAGGAATGATTTCGTATTATGTATATGTGCGCATAAACACCGCTACTCTTTTTGCCGTGCCGAGTGATGCGTCCGGTACGCAAGTCACCATTGACGAAAAACTTTTGAAACAAGTCATCGATACGCTCGACACACGGGCATCACTGCAGGCTAGCCAGGCAAGCACCACACCGCCTGATCCGAGTTTGTAATGTGCTCTCGGTTGGAATCGAACCAACATCAAGGCCTTAGAAGAGCCCTACTCTATCCATTGAGCTACGAGAGCGTACACACACAATACCACACATTTTGATAACAAAAAATCCCTCGCATCGGAAGGAATTTTTTGATTTGGTTGCGTTGTTATTTCGAATCCGCACTCGGTCCATAGATTGATGGCACTTTGCCGCCCATCGGTCGGAGATGTGTGGAAAGTTGTCCGCGATGGTGTATTAGGTCGAGCAGAAATGACCATGCCATTTTGCCTTTGGTTGTTTCCCATTCCAACTTGTCACCCATATACATGCCACATTTGGCGTTCCACTGCTTTTGATCCATCTTTTCGGCCATTTTCAATGCTTCACTCATATTTTTTGTAAAGGCCGTGCGCACAGCCTTTATCGTTTTCCATTTTGGTTTTGGTTGTGCCATGAAGTCAAGTTTCCCGGTGGATAAAAAGACGGGAATCATACCTGATTCCGCGCCCATCGTTTGCGACGCCAGCTCAAATGCCGTACGTGATTTCGGGTCGTGCCTGTAACTATGCTTTGCTGAAGGAATTTTTTCCATGGCTTTGAGTACGCGTTCAAACGCGGGGACCTCACTTTTGACTGTCTCTATAAAAAATTCTTTTTCTGTCATACGTTTTATTTTTAAATTATTTTTTTACTAATAGACAACTATTATACAGTACTGCTGACGAGATGCAAAAAAAGGTTCCAAAAAGGGTGAGCAAGAGCTATTACCAGAAATAAAACGGTTGGAACTGGATAAAATCGTTGATACGCAAGAACGGATGGAAGCTTTTGCCTCCATCCGTCCTAAGCTGTGCACCCTACAGGACTCGAACCTGTGACCTTGCGAATGTGAATCGCACGCTCTAACCAGCTGAGCTAAGAGTGCAGGGAAGTGTGCGGGATGGAGGACTCGAACCTCCGACCTTTCGAGTGTAAATCGATTGCTCTACCAACTGAGCTAATCCCGCGTGGGTTATTTATACACTAAAAACCGGAGAATTGAAACAGTGCCGTCAGAACATGTCTGGGAAAAAACTGCCGGATACTGTAGTATGGGTAAAACTAGAATGATTGGAATGAAAGAAAAAAAACTTGAACCCGTTGTTTTATACGAAGATGCTGATATTGTGGCGGTAAACAAACCGGCCGGTTTGGTCGTGCATGCCGACGGTCGCGGGCAAGGAGAGACACTGACCGACTGGGTGCTCGCACACTATCCTGAAACAAAACACGTCGGTGAACCGGGGCGAACGCAAAAGG
>CAYNFW010000030.1:0-8168 GCA_964396805.1 uncultured Candidatus Saccharibacteria bacterium
TGCATGCCTTATCCACGCCGCCAGCGTTCATCCTGAGCTAGGATCAAACTCTTAAAAAAAGTTTAATCAAAAACTTATAATGAACGGAACAAAATAAAAGATAATATTTGTGAAAATAAATTTTTATTTATTGCTGACTTTTGCGTGATGTTGTTTTTCTTTTATGTTGAAGTTATATATTGAAGCTGAAAATCCCAGTTCTAAAACTGCTTTAGATTTTCATATCCAGAATCATATTCAAGAAATTTCCTAACGGAAACTTGCACTTAAATACGTTCTTTCTAATTCAATTTGATTGTCAACGAACTCCCGAACTACTTAAAAGTGCCACTTAAGGCACCTAGCTAGTATAGCCATATTGAAACAGAAGTCAAGCCCAAAATCCCCAGGTTTTTAGGGCTTTATTTGTCCATCGAATCCCAGTCCTTTTTTGAAATACCTGCTTGGCGAATAATGCGATATACCAGCTCAACAGAGACATCCGCCCCATGCGGATTTGGAATACGAATTTTCAACTCGCCTTTTTTCATAAACAAATGACGACCACCCGGGTGAGGACCGTCAAAACCGCACTGATGAAATTTGTTGATCAGTATACGAAGTGAGATATTTTTAGGCATGAACTGGAGATTTGCTTTTCTGACCAAACGTAAAACCGGTAATTTTCTCACCATGCTTTACTTTGAGAAGTAACCATTCTTCAAAAACCTCCGAGAGTGTCTGCCGAGTTTTTTCGAGATTTTTTTCATTTGCCCACACACCGCGAATACCCGGAATTTCCGCATAGAAAGTACCGTCCGAGAGTAACTCGTATTTGGCACGCGATAATGTTTTGTGGATAAATTCTGTTAACATACTGACAATATACCACAAAATATCGTAAAAAACTATGAACGAAATCCCCAGGTTTTTAGGGTTGTTTTTGGGCAAGACGCGACCCCGCAGTTGCGGGGTCTATGTTAAAGTCTTGGTTGGAAAAATCTTAATTTCTTTTAGAAGTCGCCGAGGAATATTTCGCAAAACCCGTTCCTCATCTGTACCTTCTTTGAAAATCTCACCCGTAGGTACAGCAACGAATGTTTGGGCTACTCTTATTGCATACTCGTCACTTTCTGCTTCAATGTTTAATTTTTCCAAATCTCCAACAATAGTAGGGTCAGGCAATCGATATCCAGGTTGACGATAACCCCGAGCTACTGAACCGTGAAGACTCATATGTGTGTATTCCAAAATATACTTCATGAAACAACCTCCACATAAAACACTACTCACAATTTAAAATTTGTAAAGACTTACTTATTCTTCTGCAAAGTCACGAGCAATGGCGACGCGACGAAAATGGACGAGTAGGTTCCGGTGATGACGCCGATGAGGAGCACGAATGCGAAGTCTTTTGTGGTTGTGCCGCCGATGAAGTAGAGTGCGACAAGGGCGAGGAAGATGGTGAACGATGTGTTGATGGAGCGTCCAAAGGTTTGAGTGACGGATGCGCCGACTGTTTCTGCAAAAGTTGTTTTGGATTTGCTTGCGTTGTCCAGTCGCAAGTTCTCGCGAACACGGTCGAACACCACGATAGTATCGTGCACCGAGTAGCCGAGGATGGCGAGAAGTGCCGTCACAAAAAGTAGGTCAACTTGTCCCCCGCGAAAATGTGACCAGACGAGGAAGACACCGGTTGGAATAATGACATCGTGCGCGAGTGCGACGATAGTAGCAAAACCATATTTCCATGATGCCACTGGATACGAGACTTTGCGGAATGCGAACGTAATGAACAGCACAATACAAATAATAACCACGGCGATTGCCGTAAAGGCTTTGTTTTTGAGCTGATTTCCGACAGCCGGACCGATAGAATTGAAGCTGACTTCTGTTGCCGGGTTAGACGGGTCAGTTGAGAGGGCTGTCTCAATTTGAGTTTTTTCCGCTGGTGTCAGGTCACGCGTTTTCAAAATATAATCATCTGATCCTGATGGGGTGAGAGTGTATGCGCCGAGATTTTGTGCATCGAGCTCGGCCCGAACTGCTTCGATTGCCGGACGATTCGCAAAACTTACTTCGAGAAGCGAGCCACCGGTAAAATCAATGCCGAAGTTTTTACCTTGAAAGAAACCAAATGCAAACATGGCAACAATGGATCCGGCGACGAGCAGTCCGGAAAGTGTGAAAAAAAGCTTTCTGTGGTTTACAATAAACATAGTGGTGAATTAAAAATGCAGGCCGTTGCTAAATAAGAATTTGATAAATTTGTTTGCCGCATGTTCGGTTCTTGGCGCAATGGCAAACAGAAACGTTCGCGAAACGGAAATTGCGGTGAACATCGAAATAAGCACGCCGATACCGAGTGTCAGAGCGAACCCTTTGATCGCCGATGTGCCGAGCCAGAAAAGCACGACCGCAGTGATGATTGATGAAATGTTCGAGTCGCGAATAGAAAGCCATGCGCGAGTAAAACCTTCGTGAAGTGCCACGGAAACCGACTTGCCACGTTTCAATTCTTCTTTCATTCTCTCGAAAATCAGAATATTCGCGTCCACGGCCATGCCGATGGAGAGAATAAATCCGGCGATGCCTGCGGCAGTCAATGTCACGGGAATCAGTTTGAATACTGCAAGTGACAAGATCACGTACATACAGAGTGAAATTGACGCCACCAGTCCCGGTAATCGATACCACAAAATAAGAAAAACGACAATCAGAGCAAAGCCTACGAGACCCGCTTTAACACCGGCGTCCTTTGCGTTTTGTCCGAGCGATGCACCGACAGTCTGTGTAGACACAAGCGCAATCGGCACCGGCAAAGCTCCGTAGTTTAGATTGCGCACCAATTCTTTAGCTTGATCAGCGGTGAAGCTTCCGGAAATAATCGCTTTGCCGTCAGTGATAGTGTCTTGAATCGTCGGCGATGAAATGACTTGCCCGTCGAGAAGAATGGCAAGCACCTCACCTTTGTGTTCAGTTGTTATTTTTGCAAACAAGTCGCGGCCTTGATCGTTAAACGTGAGGGCCACGATTGGCTGGCCGGCGATTTGAGTACCACCGGTTGTAAACTGTAGGGCAGCGCTGTCGAGGTACTGTCCGGTAAATCCAGTCGCAGTGAAAATCTGTGACGGCGTTGCACTGGCAAGTTGCGCCGGGGTCATGTTCTTGGCGGCAGGATTGACGAGCATAAAATCGAGTTCGGGTGTCTGTCCAATGAGCGCCACAGCCTGGTCGATGTTCGTCACGCCCGGCAAATCTACAAGTAGTCGCTCGTCCTGATTGCCCGAAACAATTCCCGGATTCTCCACCTCAACAATAGGCTCGGACACTCCGAAAACATTCACTCGTCGTTCTATGACATCGCGGAGAGATGACATCGCGTCAGCTACATTTCCTCCCTTCAGTTGGGAGACGTCTGCTTTGTAGGTCAGTTCCGTTCCACCATTCAAATCGAGTCCGAGGTGAAATGCGTATTGTTTAAAATGCGTTCCAACTTGTGACGAATATACAAAGTAGCCGATAAGTCCGAATGCGATAATAAGGAAAACCGACAGTATTCTGTGTTTTAGCATATGGGTTTTAGTATATGGATTTCGCGAGAAAATGCAACTAATGACAAAGGTCGACAGTACGTTTCGTATGCCGACCTTTTAACTTTCTTACTGTGTAATCGGTGACCCAACCGCATGTTGGACCCACGCTACTTGTCTGGACCAACGATTGGCCGCCCGCTGGCATCTCTCTATATCTTTTTTGCAGAGGTTAGCTACGAGTAGAGAACCCACAAGACTCTCCTGGTCATAGCGTATGTTCATTTCGACAAAATACCGCGTGACTTTCCTGATCCGCCAGGATACAAAGGACAAATACAAGCGCAAAATAAACTTCATAAGCCTCCACCTAAAATGTAGTACGATTTATTATGTCTGTCAAACTCCCCGGCGCGACACCAATTCGCGGATGGTTTTTAGAGCGATTTTTATGTCGAGCCAGAATGAGCGGTTTTTTATGTAAAACAAATCATATGACAGTTTGATTTTCGTTTGGTCGTAGTCAGTGGTGAACTTCGGTGGAGTTTTTTGATACAACTGCGCCCAGCCGGAGAGTCCTGGTTTGATAAGATGACGCACATTGTAAAAAGAAATTTCTTTTTCATAGAGTTCAACGAGACGAGGTAATTCCGGCCGCGGACCGATGAGTGATAGATCACCTCGGAGCACGTTCCAGAGCTGGGGCAGTTCATCGATGCGCGAGGCACGAAGATATCTGCCCACTCGCGTGACCTTTTGCGCGCGATTGGCCTCACCGACACCATGATCGTTGACCGACATGGTGCGAAACTTCAATATGCGAACAGCAAGGTTGTTTTGGCCGATGCGTTCCTGGCGAATAAATATGTCACCGTGGTCGTCGAGCACTATGGCTAACCATACAAACGGATAGACAACAAGAGAAATAAGGCTAAGAATAAGGCTCAAAATGATATCAAAAAGGCGCTTGAGAAAGTCATATGTAAACTTCGGCGAGACGGAAATATTTTCCAGAAACCACGAATAGGTCACCAAAGACAGCGGGATGCGATCAAAAATGTCTTCATAAATACGATGTGAGTCGATAAAACGGACTTTTGAAAAAATGAGATTGTAGAGATGGGGTAAAAGTGGTGTGACTTGCTCATGTGAAAAATCCACTACAATTATTTTTATATTATTCTCGTAAAGTGGAGTAATGATGTCGCCCTGAATGTCGATGGCGTCGATATCCCGCACGTCGACGGACGACAAAAAAGAAATGCCGTAGCGATCGTTGCCATTAACCTCGTCAAAGAGCTCACGCATCTCATCACCTGAACCAATGAGTAAGGCCGGCTGACGTTCACGCGTGCCTATAAAAGAAATGCCGTACAGTCGCCACACCAGTATACAGACAAAAGAGATTGCCAAATAAATAAAGAGAATGGTTTTCGGAGCGATACCGAACATCGGCACAAGGTAGAAAAAGACAATGGCAAAAAGGCTGTTAATGACTTGGGCGTTAAAAATAACGCTCGGCAGTTTGCTTTTCAGAATAAGCGTGTGTTTTTCATACAAACCGGCGATAAAATAGACCAGAAGCCAGACGATGAAGAGGTACGAAAACGGAACGAGATGCATCACAAAAAGAGCACGCGTCGGCAGTGTTGCATATCGTACGAAAAGAGTCAGCCACAGCGAAAACAGAAAGAAAAAGACATCCCCACAGAAGAGAATAATGGCCTCTTTTTTGCTGAGACTACTCATAGAAAGTAAGCATATTATATGCTAAAATATGCCAATATGCAAGAAAACACGGATGCAAAACCGATAAAAATAAAAGTGCTGTACATGATTACGAAGGGCGTATGGGGTGGGGCGGCAGAATACGTGTACACACTGGCCACTTCCCTACCGACGAACATGTATGACGTAACTGTTCTGTGTGGCGACGGTCGGGCGTTGCCGGAAAAACTGGAAGCGGCAGGCGTGCGAGTCTATAGTGTACCGACACTCATGCGCGATGTTTCATTGTCACAAGAAATAAAAAGTTTTTTTGCTTTGATACAAATCATACGCCATGTGCGTCCGGACGTACTGCACCTCAATAGCCCGAAGGCCGGCGGACTGGGAAGTCTTGCCGGGCGCATTGCCCGTGTAAAAAAAATACTGTACACCGCACACGGCTGGCCAATGAACGAACCGCGCGGCACCGTAAGCAAGGCGGTTATCACTCTTTTTTCGTGGATGACCATACAGTTCTGTCATAAAACGATAGTCATCGCTGAACGGGAAAAAAAACAGGCTCTGCGGATGTTCTGGGTCAATCCGAAAAAAATCGTGCTGGTAAGAAACGGCGTTGAAAAATTTGATATGCTCGGAAAAACGGAGAGTCATGCTGAATTGACCAGTCGCTTGCATCTCCCTGCCGAAACAACGTCACGAAAAACACTTTGGCTTGGAACAATTGCCGAACTACACAGAAATAAGGGTCTTGAATATGCTCTTGAAGCCGTTTCGCGCTTGACCGTACCATTTATATATATTATTTTTGGCGAAGGAGAAGATCGAAAAAAACTGGAAAAAATAATTTCTCACTACAAACTCGAAAATCGTGTCATTCTTGCAGGATTTACCTCTAATGCTCGAATATTTCTTCCGGCCTTCGATATATTTCTATTGCCATCCGTCAAGGAAGGCCTGCCGTACGCGGTACTTGAAGCCGGTCTCGCCCATTGTGCAGTCGTGGCCAGTAAAATAGGCGGCATTCCGGACATTATCGAAAACAACACCATGGGAATCCTCGTCACCCCCGCCAAATCAACCGAGATTACCCGCGCCATCGAATATCTTATCGACAATCCAGACACGCGAAAAGAATACGGAAAACATTTAAAAGAAAAAGTGGCAAAAGAATTTTCTGCCAAGGAAATGGTAGAGAATACTATGCGTGTATACACACAATAGCGTTTCTAAAACCGAATGCACCTTTATACTCCGATCATCTCGTTCCCGGCACTTTCTTTGTGTACCGGACGAGCATAACGTTTCATTGCCATAAGTATACCGAGGCCAAAAAATTCGGTGAGCAGATGACTGCCACCATAACTCATAAACGGAAGGGTGTTGCCGGTGACAGGAAGGAGGCCGATGTTGCCTCCGATGTGGATGGTCGCGTGGATCAGAAATAACAGTGTCAAACCAATACCGAACAACACTTCAAAATTACTGCCTCCGCGCGAAGCGATTGCCAGCATGCGCCAGAAAATAATACCAAATAACGTAAAGAGAATAAGAACACCGATGAAACCCCATTCCTCCGAAAAAGCGGCGAAAATAAAATCGGTTTGGTACTCGGGCAGAAATTGCAACTTGCTCTGTGTGCCATACCCCACCCCTTTGCCAAGCACCTGTCCCGAACCGATAGCAATAGTCGACTGGTAGACATTATAGCCGGTGCCGAGAACATTGGTCAGCGGATGTATAAAGGTTTTGATGCGATCCTTTTGATAGGGCTTGAAAACGAACAACCACGCACCGCCAAAAGTTACAACGCCCATCAGAAAAACAAGCAGAAAATGTTTTTTGGAAATGCCGGAAACGAGCACCATGCCGAGCCAGAGGAAGAATACAATCATAGCCCCGCCAAAATCCGGTTGAAGCAGAACGAGTAGAAACACTACGCCGACGTACAGACCGGAGACAATAATGTGGCGAATGTTCGCAATCTCGATATGTCGCCGAGAAAAATACTTTGCAAGCACAATGACAATAACAAGCTCAATCGGATTTGCCGGCTGAAAAGATAGCACACCAACCGAAAACCAACTGTGGGCACCCTTGAATACACTGCCAAGAATAAACAAAAGACTGAGCATCAGCACCGAAACAACGTACAATGACACGACGATGCGCGTATTTTTCAGAAATCTCCAGTCCGCCATGCTGGCGACAAAAAAGAAAACAACGGATATGGCAAGCCAGAGCACTTGGTGATTAAAATATTGAGTATGGCCGACAAAAGAGTTCATCGTGACCAAACCGAAAGAGGCCACAATTAAAACGGCGCCGAAGAGCAACCAATCTATATTTTTGAATGCATATTTGAGAGAATCAAGACTAAACATATCCGAGTGTGTGAGTTATTATGGCAAGCGATACAACACCTGAATAGTGCTTGGTTTTTTCTGACAGAGACTTTGACCGATGGCACTGTAAATACTCGACAAAGTTGTCTTGTCCGGTGCAAAGAAATAATGCGAACTGTCGGTAGCTATGCCTTGCAAGAAACTAGCATCGACGTCCTTTCCGAGTCCGATGGCATACACCGTCACACCTTGCGAAATGGCATTTTGGGCCACCTGTTTGGCAAATGTCTGCGGATAATCAACCACTATTTTTCCGTTCACTTTTTGAGTAGGTTCGTTTGGCACGCCATCAGTCAGCAGTACGATAACCTTCCGCTTGTTTGTCCCATCCCCCAACAGAGCCACCGTTGCCGCTTGTAACCCGTCACCCATATCGGTTTGCTCGGATGTCGAAGCGAGTGTCAACGCGTCGATGGACGAAAGCGCGGACGGCGTACCGGAAGCTATGGCACTTTCCGTTCTGGCATTGTCACCGAAAGAAAATACGGCCACGCTGAGAAGTGCTTTGTATGGCAGGTCCAATTTC
>CAYNFW010000031.1:0-7159 GCA_964396805.1 uncultured Candidatus Saccharibacteria bacterium
TTATTTCGTCAATATGATAGGTTCCCCCTCGGTAATCGCCACGGTGTGTTCAAAGTGAGCGGCGACGGATCCATCGGCGGTTTTGTATGTGTAGCCGTCGCGAGACAGGACAATGCGGGACGAGCCGAGGGTAAGCATTGGCTCGATAGCAATGACCATGCCGGGCTTCAGGAGCTCGCCGGCGCCTTTGCGACCTTCGTTTGGCACATATGGCTCCTCGTGGACTGTGTAGCCAACACCGTGCCCTGCCAAGCCCTCCGAGATGCCGTAACCAAGGGGTCGGGCAAACGACTCGATGGCGTACCCTACGTCCCCCACGCGGTTACCTCCGCGCGCCGCTTTGATGCCGAGGTAGAGCGCCTCGCGGGTGTGTTCGATGAGCTTGCGTTCTCGTTCACCGATTTCCCCGACACCGACTGTTATCGCACTATCCGTGATGAGGCCATCGTGTGTTAGCCCGAGATCAAGCGTGACCACATCACCCTCCTTCAAAATTTTCGGATGCTCGTTTGGTATACCGTGCACAATCTCCTCATTTATGGAAACACACAGCGCCGCCGGATACGCACGTCGCGCACCCTCCGGTGTGTAGTTGAGAAATGACGCGGTGTCCCCACCTTCTTTTATCATCTCTCGCGCCCACCCTTCGAGTGTTTGCGTCGAAACTCCAGGTACAACTTTCTTCGCAAGTTCAGACAGAATAAACGCGTGACGTCTTCCGCCCTCGTGCATAATTTTGATTTCTTCCGGTGTTTTAATTTTGATCATTTAAATTTATTTATCTACTGCAAATCCGATTGGCTTTCGTGGTGGAACAGGTGGTGGTTCAAGTAACTTCTTAATCGCCTGGAATATTATTTGAATATCATCGTCATGTCCTTTAAATTTCTTTTCCAAAGCATCAATTTTCCTAGCAAGATCAACATTCGTTGCAATCATCTCACGAAGTTTAACAAAGGCACGGATAATAAAAACATTCATTTGAACAGCTCGATCACTTTTTAATACAGAGGAAAGCATCGCAACACCTTGTTCTGTAAATACAAATGGAACATATCGACGTCCACCGCGTCCTTTGTTTGAGGTTGCAATTTGCAACCTCAAAGATTGAGTTTCTTCTTCTGTTAATTGGAACATGAAATCCTGAGGGAAGCGCAAAACATTACGACGAACAGCTAGATTAAGATTTTTTGTAAGAACCCCATACAACATCGCCAAATCCGAATCAAGCATTACTTTCTGTCCGCGAATAAGGTAGATCTGTCGTTCAATTTGTTCGGCAGGAACCAAACTAGATGCAATTTTCTTTTTGACAACCATGTCATTATAAATTAATCTTTTCCAAAATTTCTGCGTGTACTTGTTCGATAGTTTGCTCACCGTTTATCGTGACAAATTCATAGCCGTTGTGTGTGCGGAAAAAGTCAATTGCCGGCACGACGTTTTTATCATACCAGTCCAGTCGACGGTCTATCTGCACCTCTGCATCATCACCGCGAGCGCGTTCGAGGAGGCGTTTCTTGGACCATTCTCGCGATGTTTCGATGAGTATGACGAACGGCTTGTCGCGCTTGTAGAAACGCATTGCCGAGTCGAGTATCGGCGCTTCGTGCGCGCGGCGTGAGAGACCGTCGAGGATGAGGTGCTCGTCTCCGGAGACATGTCGCACGAGGTATTCCGCCCAAATCCAGATCGGTAGGAACTCCGGCAGAAGTCCGCCGTGATCCATGACTTCGCGCGTAAGCTTAGCGGTCATTGATGCTTCGGTGGCGAAGTCACGGAAGCGCTGTCCGGTCTCAATGTAGAACGTCTGGCGTGTCGGGTCGTTCTTTTGTAAATAGTCTACTAAAAGTCGGCCTTGGGTTCCCTTTCCCGAACCCGACTGACCGAACAAAATAAATGTGT
Organism: uncultured Candidatus Saccharibacteria bacterium; assembly: GCA_964396805.1. Lineage (GTDB taxonomy): Bacteria > Patescibacteriota > Minisyncoccia > Phycocordibacterales > DATDWN01 > CAYNFW01. The sequence continues at coordinate 1,906 of CAYNFW010000031.1, forward strand.
GTGGTGTCATGAGTACAGTGTACCCCAATTTTAAAACTTCGTCTAACTTCAAAATCTCTTTCTCGGTCACACCATTTCCGGAGCACGGAATATTCTCGTGTTCGAGAATTTCCTCACTCTCGTCGCTCAGGAAAATAATCTTCTCGGCGTGTGCCACGCACGCCTACGTCGTTATTTTCCAAGCTCCTGCGAGAGTCTCCGGAACTGGTGCGACACGAGATGAGATTTTTAGTGGTGACTCAAAAAGGTGAGTCATATGGACTCACCTTTTTCCTTCTTGCTTATTTGGAGATCTTTGAGACCTTCACAATGACATTTCCTAGCTAGGACCAGTAATACTATGATGAAAAATATCACAAGCCACGGAAGTATCCTATCTTCCCTCTCCGAATGAGCATTAAAAAAATAGGTCGTGATAACAATCACCACAATGCACATACAACCACCGAGAATTGTATCTCGCATCTTGAAACTTGAAACAGCAAGACGTCTATAGACTTCATGTTGTGGAACCATACAACCTCCAAGAGAAAGGTATCACCTTAGTTTAGTAATTGCAATTTTAGTACTCCCGAATCGAGACTTGCGCGTCGATTTTTTTGATAAGGTCAATGACCACTGAGACCACGATGAGGAGTGCGGTACCGCCGACGGAGACGGCTGTGATGCCGGTCACGCCTTTTATAATAAGTGGCAGAACTGCGATAACACCGAGGAAGAGTGCGCCGACGAGTGTCAGGCGAGTAAGGATACGTGAGATGTGCTCGGATGTTGAGTTGCCTGGTCGAACACCGGGAATGAATGCGCCGTTTTTCTGCAGGTTCGTAGCGATTGAATCTGGGTCAAAGGTCACAGCTGTGTAGAAATATGTAAAAATAAACACGAGCAGGAAGTATGCAATGGCGTAGAACCATTGGTTGGCCAGAAGAGACAAAACGTGCGTCGAGATTGAGTTAATCAAGGCAACGTGGGTGTTTTGCAAAAAACGGAAAATGAGCTGAGGGAAAAGCAAAATTGAAAGTGCAAAAATAATTGGAATCACACCAGCTTGGTTGATACGAAGTGGAAGGTAGGTTGATGTGCCACCATACACGCGATTGCCGCGCACCTGTTTTGCATACGTAACAGGTATCGGTCGTTCGGCTTCGGTGATGATAACCACACCGACGATAACCAAGGCACCGACAACGACAAAAGCGAGGTAGAGCGGAATTTGTGCCGGATCAAAGGCAAAAGCCAACTGACCAACCTCGGTAGGAAGTGCCGCCACGATACCGGAGAAAATAATAAGTGACACGCCATTGCCTATACCGTATTCGGAAATAAGCTCGCCCAACCACATGAGAAGCACCGATCCAGCCGTGATGACGAGCAAGTTGGTGATGAGTGCAAAAGGCGAAAGCGGCGCGAGCACGGACTGACTCTGGAGAAGTTTTATAAATCCGAATGACTGGACAAGCGCCAAAGGCACAGTGAGCAAGCGACCATATTGTGCGAACTTGCGGCGACCGAGTTCCCCCTCCTCCTGGTACATCGCTTTGAGTCGCGGTGACATAATGGTCGAAAGTTGCATAATGATCGAACCTGTAATGTACGGACCGACGCCGAGCATAACGATAGAAAGTTGTGACAGTCCACCGCCGGAAAAGACGTTCAGCAGGCCGAAGAATTCATTGCTCGAAAAGAAAGTGGTCAATCGTCCGTGATCAACACCCGGCACCGGAATGGCAGCGAGCAAACGAAACAAAACGAGTGCGAACAAGGTGAAAAGAATCCTCTGTCGCAGGACTTTGTCTTGAAAGATGAGAGAAAGTTTTGTAAAAAATCCGCTCATGTGTGTTTGATTATGCAGTCACTATACCGCCGGCTTTTTCGATGGCCGCTTTTGCTGAAGCGGACACGAGGCATCCACTAAACGTCAATTTTTTGTCGAGCGTTCCCGTACCGAGAATTTTGACGACCGACACGACGCCATTGTCGGCATTGAATGCCTTGAGTGCCACAAGCGCTTTCGGTGTGACCGTCTCGCCTGCCTTGAACAATGTGCTGATTCTGGCGAGATTTACCACGTATGGCTTTGTCTGAATCGATGTGTTGATGTTTTTCCCGCGACCGCGCAATTTTGGAATTCGTTTGATAAAGTCACGCATCTCTGGGCGTTTCTTGTGACCGGCGCGCGCATTCTGACCTTTCGTACCGCGACCGGACGTTTTGGCATGTTTGCCACCGCGACCGACTGTTCGGTGTTTTTTATTTTTGTGCGCTCGTTTTAATGTGTGTGATTGCATGGTTTTATTTTACGTTTGTCTTAATGTTATCTGCTCGTTCAATCGGCTTGCGAAGTTGTGCCAGTGCTTTGAGCGCCGCCTTGGCGTTGTTGATTTTGTTTTTACTGCGTGAGTGCAGTTTTGCACTGACCTCCTTGATTCCGGCAAACTCAAGCACTGTTCGGACTGACGAACCGGCCAAAATTCCCTTGCCTGGCGCGCGCATGATATTTACAATTGAACTTGAAAATTTGGCATTCACTTCGTGCGGAATAGAACCATTTTTAGTCATTGTGATTTTAATCATGTTTTTCTTGGCGTCGCGCACGGCTTTGTCGATGGCAACCGGCGTATCCCCCGCTTTCCCGAGACCGACACCGACGCGACCCTTTCGATCACCGATAACCACACCGACGGAGAAACTGAAACGTCGTCCACCGGTCACCACGCGAGTCACGCGTCTGATACTGACGATTTTCTGATCAAATTCCGGCTTGACTCTCGCCTCGCGTCTCGGAGCAGACTTGCGAGTGTTCTTTCGGAACTCACCACGGTCACCCCCTCTCTCTCCACCACGTGTGTCACCGCCACCTCGTGGCGCAGATACTGGTGCACTCGAAATAGGCGCTACTGGAGCGATAGTTGGTTGATTTTCTGTTTTGATTTCTGTTTGCATATTAGTTTAGTCTATAGGTACCGGGAGCATTAAAAATTAAAATTTCAGACCACCTTTCCTAGCGCCCTCGGCCACTGCTTTAACACAGCCAGTATACATGAAACCGCCCCGGTCAAACACCACTTTGTCTATTTTCTTCGTCTGTGCAAACTTTGCAAGCGCGAGACCGAGCTGTGTCGACTTCTCGAGAAGTGTGCCTTTTGCAATGTCCCGCGAGTGTGCCGAGCCGAGTGTCACCGAGTGTACATCGTCGATGAGCTGAGCGGAAATGTGTTTGTTTGATTTGAACACGGCAAGACGCGGCATAAGAGGCGTACCGGAAACACGCGAGCGGATTTTTGCTCGGCGTCGATTTCGTGATGAAATTGTAACTTTTGTTGTGTTCATGATTTTTTAAATGTTCTGATTTCAGAAAACGCTAGGCGGTCTTTTTGCCTTGCTTGCGCTTGACCACCTCAAACTCGCCTCGAATACCTTTACCTTTGTACGGTTCCGGCACTTTCCATGAACGGATGAGTGCGGTGAATGCACCGACTGCTTCCTTGTCACTGCCGGTGATGGTCATAACGTTTTTTTCTGCAGTCATTTTCAATCCTGCGGGAATAGCAATGTTCACTGGGTGCGAAAAGCCAAGCGCCATGACGAGGTTCGCGCCTTTGACTTCCGACTTGTAGCCGATTCCCTCGAGTATGAGTTTTTTTGTAAACGCGGTTGTCACGCCTGCAATCATGTTTATGATGTGTGATGCGTATGTTCCCCAGAGTGCAGTTGTGCTTTTTGTAACCACGCCACGTGTCGCTTTCGGGGCAAGCGTAATTTCTGTCGCGCCAATCGTAATCTCAATATCCGGTTTGAATGTTTTAGTCAATGTGCCGAGTGGTCCAGTCACAGTAAACACTCCGCCAGTGTATGAAACTGTAGTCTTGGCCGGAATTGCTATTACTTTTTTACCGATTCGTGACATGTGTTTGTTTTAAAATTGCTTACGCATTATTTTGACTACCAAATTTTAAATAGCCCTTCCCCACCGACATGCTCGATTCGTGCCTGCTTGTCCGACAAAATGCCTTTCGGTGTCGAGAGAACGAGAATACCATACCCGCTTTTAATCGGTCGAAGATCCTTTGCATGGAAATACACGCGCTTCGACGTCTTCGACACTCGATCCACTCCGCGAACTTTTGCACCCTGCTCATCGGATATGAGGCCGACTTCGATGAACTTTGCGATTTTCTTGCCTTTCTTGCCAAACGATCGGATGAAGCCTTCTTTCATGAGCACATCGAGTATCGCCAGTTTCAGTTTTGAATACGGAAAAACAACCGATTCTTTTTTTGAATCTGATGCGTTCTTTATTCGTACTATCATATCTGCGATTGGGTCTGTCATGTTGTTGTATTATATTTCAGCGGTATCTCGGCCAAGTGGCTCCGACTAACTGAAACTGCTTGTATGCGAGCCAGCTCATATTACCAGCTCGACTTTTTCACCCCTGGAATCTTTCCTTCGTTGGCAAGCTCACGGAAGCAGATTCGACACAGACCGAAGTCTCGCATAAATCCACGTCCACGTCCACATTTAAAGCAGCGATTGGTCGCCTTGGTGCTAAACTTCGGCTTCTTGGCCGCCCGCGCTTTAACTGATGTCTTTGCCATTGATTAATGTAGCTGTACTGAAGCTTATTCCTTAAAAAAATAAGCTCTTACAAGCTCCGCATACCTTATCACAAGCAAGCACACAAAGTCAACGAACCCACCTGTTCCTGGCTTTTTACTGTCTTTATTTCGCCAAAAGTGATACCATATAAGTGTGGATAAAGATAGTACAAAAGCACAAGCTCTCGCAGACACCGTGCAAAAAATCGGTGTGGATTTAGTGCTCCTGTTCGGCTCCCGCGCAGATGGTAGTAACCGCCCAGATAGTGACTTTGATATTGCATACCGGTCAGACAAGCCACTAGATATGGAAGCTGACCATGTATTATCTCAAGCGTTGATAGAATACACCGGTAGCGACAATATCCATGTGCTTAATATTCGTCCAGTCAAACCACTCACTCTCTATGAAATCATGCGCAACTGCAAGGTGCTGTATGCAAAAAACATGATGGATTTCTATGAGCTTCGAGTATATGCCTTTCGTCGATTCGAAGACGAGGTAAAACCGTTATTTGATATGAAGTTTGAACAATTAAAAGCTCAATATCTGCCACAATGACCCTACGAAAAAGTTTTATTATAAAAAAAATAGAGTTAACAAAAAAATATCTTGCGGAAGCAGAGGTCTTTTTTCAACATACAGATGAAGAGAT
>CAYNFW010000032.1:0-6905 GCA_964396805.1 uncultured Candidatus Saccharibacteria bacterium
TCACCCAGGAAGCATGGGGTGTGTTTAAAAATGAAAAATTCCTGGCCTTCTGCAAAGAAATGCTCGCCAACCAATATGCCGGCACTGCGCGAGCGCACGCAGCCAGTCCGCTCGGCTGGCCGGAAACGATTGCACATATAACGCGCGAGGATGTAGCAGAGTGGCATGCTCGAAACTATGGCAAGGGGAATTTTTTCATCGTCCTCGCCGGACCGATTACAAAAACACATCTGACGGAAATTAAAAAGTTTTTGAAAGATATTCCGCAAGCGAAAAATAAAAAACTGAACTTCGGCGTGATATCAAAACCGAAAAAACTGCTCATACGAAAAACTGGCGAGGAAATCGGCGACCCGCGTGAGCAGGTGGACATAGGTGTCGAACGTGTTATGAAGTCCTCCGATGCACCGCGAGACGAGGTGCGCAAAATGGCTGACTCGCTCCTCCAAGACATTCTGTTTGAGCGACTGCGCACCGAACGCGCACTCTGCTACGGTGTAAGTGTGCATTCAAACCTGCAAAAAGATTTTCTTATTTCTGCCATCACCATCGAGGCCGATGAGAAAAATGAAAAGTTGATTGTGAAGGAATTGTGGAAAGCTATCGCGGACGTGACAAGTGGCGCGGAGAAAAAACGTTTTGACACACTGAAGAAAACCAATATCGACCGTTTGAAATCGAGCGAAGAAGTGACCAAAGATATCGTGCACAACTCGCTGTTCGATATCATTCAACATGGCGAAGTAACGACACACAGCCAGTCCGTCCGCGCTCGCGAGAACGTGTCGTATGCTGACGTGTCAAAATATATTGCAAAAGTGTTTGATAAAAAATGGACGATGATGGAAGTGATTGTGCAGGGGAAGAAATAGTTTTAAAATCTCAAAGAAATTACTTTTCCGTCACCAGAATATTCGCGTGCTCGCGAATTTCTTCCCGCTCGTCGCTCAGGAAAATAATGCGCATTCTCGTGTGCCCCGCACTCGACTGCTGTTATTTTCCAAGCTCTTGCGCGATGTGCCTGAAAAGTAATTTCTTTGAGATTTTTAGTGGTGATTTTTGTATGCAAAAAGCCGGTACACTCGTGAAGAGTGTACCGGCTACCGTTTACACGGTTTACACGGTCTTGATTGGAACAGATGAGTAGGTGCGAACATACTCAGAGAGCGTTTCGATGACATCTTTAATCTGCCACTCGTTAGCTCCACACTCGAACGACGAACCGTGCTGTTTACCACAGTCGGGACCGTAGGAAACGCCGATTGCACATGCTCGACTCATATTGATGTTTATTTGCAGAAATGGCACCCACTGATATGATGATGCTCGCAAAACTGATCGCAGAGCACTGTTATAGATTGATTTTCCATGCCAACTAAAAATAATAGTGTAGCCGAATGATCCATCTATAACTTGGTTGGTGCAAATCCTATCGGAAGCTGGGTTGCTAGTGCCCGCGGTAACCAAGGCATTATAAATTCGATTGCCAATATTTTGCTGAGTCGTAGCAAGCTGACTCGCACGGCGATCTAACAAGGTTTGAGGTTTGACGACTTGGCGACCAGTCATTGAGAGAATGATCCAAAAGATCATCACACCAGCGATAGTGCCACAAATACCAGCAACAATTAGATTCACGTTTTCCATTTTCTTTTTCAACTTTCAATGATCTATTTAACGCCCGACGGCGATTGAAGAATTTAGGTACTCCAATTTACCTTTCTATATTATTATACACCCAAACACTTTACAAGTCAAGTGTTTTGTGTCTTTTGTATGGGTAGCAAAAAAGCCCTTAAACCAAGAGCTTTTTTGACTATTTTTCACTCTACTATTCCTTGTTATATTTTCTATTGACTTGTTTGTTCACTATAGAGTATACTGTGCTTATCCATAAGAGAACGCACTTCGCAGTCTTCGTGTCTGCGCGGTGCGTTTTCATTTACGCTTATTTTCTCTATCCACTTTTCTGTTCAGATTATCCATGTAGTTTATTTTCTCCCTTGCTTCCTTCCTTAAAAGTTTTGAGCAAGTTTCGACATACGAACTCAACACCATTTCCAATTTATCATTTTCGTACAAATATCTGACCAGCGAATAAAAATCTCCGTCACTCGTGACAATAATTGCTTTATGAAAATTGTCTTTTTCGAGAATGGTGTGCAGAACCATATCCGCATCACAATTTCCTTTAATCTTACCTTCGCTGTCCATGACAACTGGTTTGAATATCAGGATATACCCAGCTTTTTGCAACATTGTATACAAGTTTTGATTGGAGTCTATGAATCCGATAAAGAGATATGTAGTGGTGACATGATATTTATCTTTCAAATACACTCTAAACTTTTTCCAATCTAAATTCCACCCGAGAGATTTAATTCCGAGGTGAACATTTTGCGCATCAATGAACGCATAGTTATTCATTAACCACATTGTATCAAACTTTCGAAATAGTATGTAATCCCCTACTTCTTATTGTCATTTCGTATCATCGCGAAGGCGTCCTGCACGGTTGTCATGAACTGTGCGGGGAAAATGATGGTGGAGTTTTTCTCTGTGGCGATTTCCGACATAGTTTGCAGTGTGCGCAGTTGGAGTGCGACGGGGTGTGCCGAGATGAGGTCGGCTGCTTCGCCAAGTTTCTGCGCCGCTTGGAATTCACCTTCGGCTGCCACTATTTTCGCACGACGTTCGCGTTCCGCCTCGGCTTCTTTTGCCATTGCGCGTTGCATGTTGTCCGGTAGTGTGATGTCTTTAATCTCCACCGCGGTCACCTGCACACCCCACGGTTCGGTATGTCCGTCGATGACATCTTTTATCTGCAAGTTTATATCCACCGTCTGGCTAAGCAGTTGGTCGAGTTGAAATTGTCCGACAACGTTTCGCACGGTCGTCTGGGAAATTTGGTTCACCGCGTCGTACACGTTTTCGATAGCGATGGTTGCCTTGACCGGATCGACGACGTGATAGTACGCCACCGCCGCGATATCTATCGAGACGTTATCTTTTGTAATAATTTTCTGCGACGGAATATTCATGGTGATGGTGCGGAGCTTGACCCGCGTCATCTGTTCAAAAATAGGGATGAGAATAATCAACCCGGGTCCGCGTATGCCTTTGCATTTACCAAGGAAAAATATCACTCCCCGCTCATATTCTTTGACGATGCGAAGCGAGAGGAGAAGCAGAACGATGACGATACCGATGATATATGACATATAGTTTGTGGTTAAAATAATAGTTTGTAACGGCTACAGTGTAGCATCAGGCCAGGTAATTGCAATGAAGTATTCACATGTCTTTCACTCGATTTTGTATAGTATGGACGCAGGGCTTCTCCGCCTTTTATCACATAAAATTAAAAACATGAATAAAATCACACGATATTTAAAAGTAGGAATGTTGGCACTGTTGCTTGCTTATAGCGTCGGTGTCGCGCACGCGCAAACATACGATCCGACAACCGGGCAACTCATCACGCAAGCAACACCAACCACGGCTACGCCGGGAGTACCAACAACGGGCGCAGGTGGCAACGCTCCGACGTATCTCATCTTGTTGGCCGGTTCCGCACTAGCTGTTGTTAGTGGTTTGGTGTACGTGCGATCAGCAACGTCGTCAGTCAGAGTGTAATAACCTTGTGAACATACATGAACAAAAGAATCTATTTCGCAATGACACTCATGACAGACGGCCGACGATTGCATTTTGTGGTTAACGACATCGAGTCGTATTACTACACAGACGCGCCACTGTAAAAAATCTTCAATCAGTCGGATGTCGTGCGTCTCAACCTCATTACCTGCGACGGCACGTGAGTATCGAGTTCGCAGACCGACGATCATCGCATCGTCGTGTTTAGCACGCTGGCCACCGATTGAGTCAGTGGCATCGACACATGTTCCTCTCCATACACACCATTGAGTAAGTCGACATTTTTTCCGCTGTCTCGCAAAAGCATTTTATTTTTTTCTTCCACGCTTTTCAAGACGTTCACTCCCGCGCCGTCCCCCACTACTCGCTGGTACACCTGACTCAAGGCTGCCATGTCTTTTATAAAACAATGTCCACCGGCGCCGCGACCACTTTTGTGCATCGGTGAAATATATGTATGCGGAATGTATGGATCGGCACGCAAAGCCGCTTCGACAACACTCCAATCCGCACCGAGTTTTTGAGTAATATCGTACATAAGGTTGAAGAAAATAATTCCCACATACCCACTGCAGTTGTGCGAGTATTTTATGATTTCTGCTTCGTCGCTCGAGACTACGCTCTGATATGCCGACGGTGGCAGGATGGACAAAATGAGCTCGGCCGCTTGCTCGTGCTCACGGGTCGTCCGCGGGATGCCGATGATGTTCATAAAAGGATGCTGGGTATCGTGTGTCGCAGTCGCTTCGCTCAAAAATTCCGGCGAGTGGAGAATAACCCGATCTGGAAATTCGTCCTGGAGTGTCTGAGTCAGACCGGGCACGAGTGTGGATTTGATCACCACGACGGACGACGGTCGAGTGAGCGGAATGACTTGTCTCAAAGTACCTGCGTCAAAACCGCTCGGTGTTGTTGGTGTCGGCACGGCGACAAACACGACATCGCATTCTTTGATTGCGTCCTGACAATCGACCGACGAGTGCTCCCCGTCTTTGGCATATCGCTTCACAACATATCCTCGCATTTCAAAATCATCCGCATAATTTTTTCCCACATATCCCTGACCAATAAAACCAATAGTGATAGTAGATTTTATATGTGACATGTGTGTTGGATTAAATATTAAAAATGTACATACGTAAAAACAGAGACATGTACAAAAATAATTGTACTCGATAAAGATGATGACTTAATGATGATATAAAACACAAAAAATCGCCTTTCAGCGATTTCTTTTTGGTGCCCAGGAGAGGACTTGAACCTCCACGGCTTGCGCCATACGAACCTCAATCGTACGTGGTTACCAGTTACACCACCTGGGCATTATTTTGTCAATATTCACTCTCTCTACCTTATTCGAGGTACACCCATAGTACCTAAAGATTGGTTAATTTTCAACTTCTTTCGCTTGAGGAAAGTTTTGTTTTTGCCTTCATACATTTTTCTTGCCAATTCAACTGCCGCATATTTTGAGTATTTTAATTGATAAAAAGTATTCACTTTTCCCGGAGACACGCTAATGTGGCTTTTTACCAATAATCGATCATCTATTTCTGTACGTAACCAATCAATAAACTTTTTACTACCAGAAGCGAAACAGACGTAGAACATGAAACTGGATTTCCATCTCGGGTCCCAGTAACTATAACTCGAACCATCACCATCGAGACACCCTCGCAGAAAATCAAAGAAATATTTTGAGGGAATATCAAGTTTGCCCATAGTAAGAGACTTTGCTCGAGATAATCCGATAGTTCTTAGAAACTCATAAAAAAGTACGTCCCCGATTTGAATTCGAAAAGCAGAAAATCCAGTACCATTTTGTTTTTTTCCGACATTTAAATGTATTCCGAGACATTTTTGAAAATTATTGATTTGTTCAATATCTATAGATGTTAGATCAATATGTCTTTCGTCTTTTGAGAGACACCCGTCCGTTGCAATCAAACCAATCGCATACGCAAAATCTGCTGACCATTTAATTTTCACTCTGCCTTTGGGTTTTGGACCAACCTTTATTCCCTGTTCCATATATTTAGTATATAATACTCAGTATATATAGTCTACCTATTTATCCACAGCAAAAAACACCTCGTCGGTGTTTTTCAAAATGTAGATTATGTTGCCACTTCTGCTGTCTCAACTTCGACCGTTTCGGCGATGTCACCTTTTGGTTCTTTCTCCGTCCGGATGTTTCGCATCTGACGGCGGATTTCTTTGGCGGCTTTGTCGCGGATGTGGTAGAGTTTGGCGCGACGAACTTTTGCACGTTTGATAGTTTCGACAGAATCAATCATCGGCGAGTAGATTGGAAAAATTTTCTCGACACCAACACCGGACGCCACACGTCGCACGGTAAAAGTACCGCCGGCCTCCTTGCCATGTTTGACAGCAATGACCAGCCCCTCGAACGCTTGGAGGCGAGTTTTGAGCTTGCCTGACTTGGCTTCCTTTTCTTGAATTTTCTGCCACACGCGAATAGTATCACCCGAACGGATGTCCATTTTCTTTCTTTCGGCCAAATCAACCGGTGATTGTACACCCAAAGGTTTTGCCAATTTTGTGATTTTTGTGACGACTTCTGCGCTTGTCTCTGTCTCTGTCATAGTGATAGCAATCTAACACGGTGGCCTTATTTTTGCAACCGCGACGAAAAAAGGCTCTGTGCCCGGTCAAAATCCGCGGGATACGGCGCCTCAACAGTTTTCGTTTCCCCTACACAATTCGTGAATGTAACCCGATATGAGTGCAGTGCCAGCCGTTCGAAACCGAGCATGTTCGAATGCTTGGGCGCGTAGAGTGAATCGGCCACAAGCGGGTGACTGACCGCTTTGAAATGCACACGAATCTGATGTGTACGACCAGTCAAAGGATACGCGTGAACAAACGTGTATTTCTCCACCGATGCTCCGCTTCTAACTTCACCTTGTGAAATAATATCGTATTCAGTCACCGCCTCGCGTCGCTCCCCCTTCGACCCACGTTGTGCCGACCATTTTCGAAAATCAGACGCGCTTCGACCGATCGGTCTGTCGATAACGCCGTGCATTTTTTCCACTCCGTTTTTCATATTGCCTTTCATCTCGCCGTACACAAAGGCATGATATTCTTTTTTAATTTCGTGAGATTGAAATTGACTCTTGAGTGTTTCAAACCCGTGGGCTGTTTTGGCCACAAGCATCACACCAGATGTTTCGCGATCGAGCCGATGAACGATGCCGGGACGCAATATCTCTTCACCCTTTTGC
>CAYNFW010000033.1:0-6851 GCA_964396805.1 uncultured Candidatus Saccharibacteria bacterium
CGCTCGCAGTGCTTCTCAACGGCTATGCCGCCGGTTATTCCCATATCGCTTACGAGCAAGCCCTTGCGGCCTGCGTCGCGGGCTGTTCCGGCACACTCTCTTCCGGCGAACTGACAATCGAGGAATCATCCATGTCCGCTCGTCTTCTTCCGTGTGGTATTTTTGCAAAGTGGGAGAAGTGATTTTGAATTTCGGTTTAATCCGCGTACAATTGCAGTATGCACGCGCTTGATCTCCTCATTGACCAATATATTGCCGGTATTCGCACGCCAGGGCTGACGGAGTATATGTATCTTGTCAGTGTGCTCTTTGATGTGACGCTTGCCTCGGTTATCGTTTCGTGTCTCACAGCCTTTCTCATATATTTATTTCGTGGTGCGCGATGTGCGATTTTGTTTCTCGCCACAGTAATCGCCGGGGCCGGGATAGCCCTCGCCACCAAGGAACTTTTTAATGTCGCTCGTCCGACCGTCGGAGCAGTTTACATCGTCATCGGTCCGAGTTTTCCGAGCTACCACGCCGTAATGGCTACTATGTATTTCGGCATACTTATGTACCTCTTTGACGATTATTTTGGCAGTGTCGGGCGGATTGCGTTTAATACGCTCTGTATCTGCGGTATGCTTCTTGTGGCCATAAGTCGCATATATCTCGGCGTTCATTGGTTGTCTGACATTCTCGGCGGCATAGTGCTCGGCGCGATTGTTGCTCACATTTCAATACTTGTTTTTCGGTGGTACGACCTAGATTTCTCGTTTACGAAGTAAACCTATAAATCGGAAGTATCCTTGTGGTATACTGTTCGTGTTATCAGTTAACTTCACCATTATGAATCCATTATTTGATGAAAAAAATAAAAGAAGAATGTTTGGTTTGATCAGTACACTTTTAATAGTCCTCATATTGTTCGTGGTTGCTTTGGCCATCAACACGTTTAAAGAAAATGCATATATCGGCCAGCCTGTGCAAACATCGCCGAACACTATTTCGGTTACCGGTACAGGTGACGTGCTGGCTATACCGGACACCGCCACGTTTTCTTTCTCGGTGGTTGCCGACGCAAAAACAGTGACCGATGCTCAATCGCAAGCGGCTGATAAAACAAACGCCATCATCGCGGCCATCAAAGCTCTCGGTGTGGCTGATGCGGACATTCAGACAACCGACTATTCGTCATATCCGACATACAGCTACAGTAGGGTGGCATGTCCGCTCAATCAGATTGATGCTTCCGGTGGCAATGCTCCCACTTCGCAAATCTATTATCCACCGTGCACCAACCAAAATCAGACATTGACTGGCTACGAAGTAACTGAATCAATCTCGGTCAAAGTGCGAAAAACAGATGACGCCGGAGCAGTTCTGACTAAAGTCGGCACGCTCGGCGCCACAAACATCAGTAGTTTGAATTTTGTGGTGGACAATCCGGATACAGTACAAGCGCAAGCTCGGGACAAAGCTATTGCGGATGCGCAGGCAAAGGCTAGTGTCCTAGCGAAATCACTCGGAGTCAAACTGACAAAAATTATCAGCTTCTCGGAAAACGGCTACCAGCCACCGGTCTATTACAGTATGAATACCAGTGGTATGGCGGCTGGCTCGACCGCTTCGACGGTGCCGACCGTTCAGCCGGGGACGAACAAAATCACCTCGACGGTGACCATTATGTATGAGATTGACTAATTTTTACTTCTGCGGTAGTATATAGTCAATACATTAAGAAATCCCTCGCGGGGTTTTTTAATACAGAAACGGTGTGCATAATAATATAATTTAATTACCATGTCATTACTTACATATTTGCAGGATACACAAGCGGAACTGAGACACGTATCGTGGCCGACGCGTCGCCAGACGGTTATTTTCAGTGTTATCGTCGTGCTCATTTCGCTGTTCGTTTCCTTTTTCCTCGGGTTTTTCGATTTTTTGTTCAAACTGATCATTCAAAAATTCGTTATCTAAATTTATTCTTTAACTAACGCCAATGTCAAAACAACAACTTTCGGAAGGGCGAAATTGGTATGTCATCCACACCTACGCGGGGTATGAAAACGCGGTGATGCGAAACTTGAAACAGCGCATTGAGTCCCTCGGCATGGAAGACAAAATTTTCAACGTCATTGTTCCGACTGAGAAAAAAATAAAAATAAAAGGTGGCAAGCGCATCGAAGAAGAAGAAAAAATCTACCCCGGCTATATTTTGGTGGATATGATTGTGACCGACGATTCATGGTTTGTGGTGCGCAATACGCCACGCGTGACTGGTTTCGTTGGCTCGGGTGTGTATCCAGTGCCGATAGACAAAAAGGAGGTTGACGAATTGTTCGCTCGAATGAACACTGGCAATGTCAAACACGCTATCGACTTGTCGGCAGGGGACAATATTATTGTTGTCGACGGTCCGTTCAAAGATCTCGAAGGCAAAGTTTCCGAAGTTGACGAAGAGCGCGGTAAGGTCAAAGTGCTCGTCGCAATGTTCGGTCGCGAGACACCTGTGGAGTTGGACTTTTTGCAGATAAAGAAGTCGTAATTCAAAATCTCCCTCGGTTGCCCTTGAATTTTTTCTCAAATACTGATATGGTGGTGTTTCTCGCGCTTCTCGGGAAATATACAAAAACACAACATAACTCAAAAAAATGGCTAAAAAAATCACAAAAAAATTGAAATTGGTTGCGCCGGCCGGTAAAATCACGCCTGCGCCTCCGTACGGTCCTGCACTCGGTCAGGCTGGTATCAACATCGGTGAATTTGTCAAACAGTTCAATGACGCCACGGCCAAAATGGCAGGCGATATGATTCCAGTGGACATCAGTGTCTACGAGGATCGCACCTTTTCTTTCGTGCTCAAAACTCCACCGGCCTCGAACCTCATCTTGAAGGCGCTCGGCAAAGAAAAGGGTTCCGGAAAAAATACTGTTTCCAAAGTCGGTACGCTTACTCGCACACAGTTGAAGGAAATCGCCGAGAAAAAAATGCCTGATCTGAACGCCAACGACATCGAAGCGGCGATGAAAATCATCGCAGGCTCTGCCCGAAGCATGGGTGTCGAGGTGAAATAACTCGAAATCACACTTAGAACAAAAAAGCCACGCGAGTGGTATTTTTTGTTAGTAATTTTTACTTTCTGTATTCTGTGGTAATGTGGTAGAGGAAAGGAATTACATGTACATTGTGATTGCAGTGGTAAAAATGCCCGGCATGTGCGGACCGCGTGTTACATCGCTTTTGACTCTCACAAAGGATCCATTAAAAGCATTTGAAATCGCTCAACGATTTGTTGAAACCGAACATCCTCCGATAATCGTGGAGTTGGTACTTATCGGATGCCCCGAGGAAGAGCAAGAATATTCTTGGGTTGACTCATATATCTTGTCCGGGAAATTCGGAGAAGTTCTTAAATGTGTTCTGATTCCGTCCTCTGTGACTGAAAAAGAACATATTATATCGTGTAATGGATTCAAGGAAATTACCCGCTCGTTTCTGGAGAAAACCTGATGTTATACACGGGTTGTATCGTGCGTCAGCCGGAAATTCCTAGAATAGTGCGTATTTGTATCATGAGTCGTCTGACCTTGAATGATGGGATTACACCCCATCAAGGTATTTTGAAAAGTAGTTTCGAATACCATCTTTCGGAACTTGGTCCATCACCTCGACTTATTGGGGATTATTACAAACGCGGATTATCATGGACAGAATTCGAACATCGATATCTCGGAGAAATTAGAACTAGTCCAAAAATGTTTACGGTTCAAACCCTGGCATATATCGCCACGATCATCGATGTGTTGATTTTGTGCATCGAGGATTGTCCGGAATTTTGTCACCGACGTCTACTCGCACGTGAATGTCTTCGATACCAACCCTGTTTGCATATAGAACATCGATAACATATAAACTGTCGATGTTCTTTCTTTTTTACAGAAAAAATGTAGTATGGTGCGTAGGAGAAAAAATAAATGGTTCTTTCATATCAGTCCTTAAAGAAGCTTATCGGAGGCGCCGTTCCGATGATTCGTTCTGACGTGTCACTCGACTGTTTTTTACAGCCGGCAAGTCTGGATTTGCCGGTGTCCGATATTTGCTACCGAGTCTGTGTGAGTACGGCACCGACAGAATCGGAAAAAATCACAGATCTTCTCAGGCGGTTCAAAAAGTATGAGTTTGAGTTAAAACCCGAAGGGGCGTTGCTTGAACGTGGAATGACATACATCCTACCACTTGCCGTGAGTCTCGACTTGTCAAAAGAATTTCGAGCCTCGTTTTCTTCAAAGAGTACCACAGGTCGAAACGATCTTATTACATCACATTTAAGCAACTACAATCCGGAATTAAATACGACCGTGTTCGGATATGAGGGAAGTCTCTATATTGAAGTGACTCCGCTTTCTTGGGATGTAATCATTTACCCGCACAGGCCGTTAACCCAGATGCGCTTGCATAGTGTGGATGACAATCCGCTTACATGCAGTGAACTCGCTGTTTTGCATTCGCAATATGGTATCGTGCGTAACGAGAACGGGGAACCGACTAAAGTTGTGATTGGAGACGGCGCGTTGTATCTCCATCTCAATTTGACCGGTGATCGAGTTGGACATGAATCAATCGTCAATCCAGAGGCAGTCGTTCATATCGGACAAAAGGAAGTCGATACATATAGTGAGTTATTTCGTCCGATTAGGACGACACGGCATGATGACATCATTTTACATCCTGACTCATTTTATCTTTTGCCGACCAAGGAGCGGATTTTTATTCCACCAACGGTTTGTGCAGTGATGGAACAATATTCCACCAGCTTGGGGGAATTTTCTTCGCACGAAGCGGGATTTTTTGACAACAACTTCGGCGGACAAGGTGGTACGCAGGGCGTGTTGGAAATTCACGTCAACAAGCGCAAGGCAATACGGGTGTGGGATGGTCGGCCGATTTGTCGGATGGTGTTCTACAAGACCGACGAAATTCCGGAAGTGTTGTATGACAGTGGAACTAATCATTATATCGGTTCAGGACCGAGTTTGCAAAAAAACATCATCGGGTATAGACAGTGGTAGGAATGAAAAATAGAACCCCCGCAAGCACATAGCCTGCGGGGGTATTTTTTTAGGTCAGCATTTTTGGCAGTTCGACTTTGACAATATCGTGCTTGCCACGGCGAATGGACCAGGTATCTGACGACATATCGCAATGGAGCGTAATTCCGGGAACAATACTTTGTATCGCTTCACCCATTTGTTGAGCAATCACCCTTAGTGTCGGATGAACCGTTTGTTGGGATCGTAATTCAGCGATATACACAGATGATGGAAGTCCCGCCGTCAACTGGCAAGAAATTTTGTATCCCATCGGAATGTAATATTGTCGGATGTCCTCGTTTTCAATGTGATTGATGTATATTTCTTGTTCCGCCAGGAGTCGTGAAGCCTTGCTTTGTAACGACTCCGGTAGTTGAGAGATGTACCACGGATGAAAACCAAGTTTGGTAGTCAATCGTGGCATGAGTTGCACGCAGCTTCGATGACGTTGAATATCGCGATACGACCCAAAATCAAGATCAAATCGGAATTCAATTTCACCGTATCTGTCAAGCTTTTTAGGCAATTCCATTTTACGTGGACGTTGCCGAAGAATGTCTGCGTATCTACGGGTAAGATGAGCGGTATCAATATTTTCCGTGAAGAAAAGGGTATTGAGACTGAAACTTCGAGTGAAGTAATTTGCTTCACTACACAGTCGCAGATAGTTGTTTTCTTCTTCTGTTCGCACCTGTCCGAAACTAGACGGGTATGTTTCCTTGAGCACATCGAGACTCATATTCCCACACGTCTGAATTTCAGGAAGCGGATGAAATAACATTGTTCGCGTGGTGTGTTGATAGGCATGCCGAAGGGATGTATCCCATCCAGCGAATGTGGTGCATCCGGCAGGCAGAAACCCACGGGCGACATCGAATGCTTTGGCCCTAATTGCTTTTTCATGCTCTATATGATTTTGGCCATCCATAATCGGATATTGTTCCGTAAACAACGGAATAAGCTCGGCGAGGACTTCCTCATACAGAGACATTGATGTGCGCTGGAGTGTCGCGCCTAGAATTGTCCCCAATGGATTAATCACTGGCTGTTGCGACATATTCAGATAGCGAGTGCTCGCTTCTTGTCCATTATACAGCGTGGTATCTTGAACTGCTTTCGCTGTGAGCATGGCAACGTGTTCGTAACAAAGCAATACACGACCTATATCGGCGATGGAGTCGTGGCCGTACCCGACGTAATACTTGGCCATGAATTTTTCCGGCCCAAACTTTTTGACCTGCTCAATGTGTTTACGAATTGAGCAGGGGTCGCGTGAATATAACGAACATACCATTGCTCGCGCCTCAGGCGAAAAGCTTGGTGGCATTTCTTTTTCGAACAAAATCACTTCTGGTTGTGGACTATCGATAATTGTCATTGCAAAGAACCTCGTGTTTGAATTTACTTCTGGGACTATTTCTACTCTTTTTCATCACAATGTCAATTTGACGGGTGTGGTATAAAAATATACTGTTGTTTCTGGAGGTCTATAAATGGACAGAGGAACATTTGTAATCGTCGAAGGTCCGGATTGTTGCGGTAAGTCATCGTTTGTAAAACGACTACGCGAGTTATGGGGTAACCAATTTTTATTTACATGGGAACCTGGAGGAGTTTCATATGGAAGAAAAATTCGACAACTCTTGTTATATGACGAAGAAGCAGAAGAATCGAGCAATCTTGCTAAGTTTCATCTGTACTGGGGCTCGAAAGCGGAAAATTTTAACAAGCTTATTCTCCCAAGCTTGAATGCCGGTACGACTGTCATAAGTGATC
>CAYNFW010000034.1:0-6599 GCA_964396805.1 uncultured Candidatus Saccharibacteria bacterium
GACCGATCTTGATAAGGCACTCCAGGACGGCCTATCGCACTTGTCGGACATTCATCATTTCCTACTTGATATTTCCTCAGCACTTAACAACGCAACCAACCTTGACCCGGCGACTTTGGCTCTCGACAAAACAAATGTGGCCAGTGCGTTGACCGAAACAAACACGGCCATTAAAAATCTGAACACACTTGCGCAAAATATTGCCTCACAGAAATTGATTGTTGCTCAAGCACAAGCACAGCTCGACTTGAAACAAGCCGGTGCGACGGACGAGGATATTAATGCTCAACAGGCACAGGTGGAGCAGGCGCAGGCCAGTGTATCAAGTGTCCAAGCAAAACTTGCAAACTCGCAAATCGTTTCGCCGATTGACGGCGTAGTCACACAGTTTGATGCCAAAATCGGTCAGATTGCTACACCAGGTGTGACACTCGTGTCGGTCATTTCCGGAAGTCAGTTTGAAGTTGATGCCGAGGTTCCGGAGACGGACATCGGCAAAATCACTGTTGGCAACACGGTTGACATGACCTTCGACGCTTTTCCGAACGAAACATTCACCGGCAAAGTATTTTATATTGACCCGGCAGAGACCATCAATCAAGGTGTTGTGGAGTACAAAATAAAAGTATCATTCGTGACGCCTGATCAGCGTATCAAGTCCGGCCTGACTGCCAACCTGACCATCGAAACAAAAACGGACCAGTCGGCACTCGTTCTACCGCAATATGCCGTCGTTCAAAATAACTCCGGTACGTTTGTCAGTGTCTTGCAAAACGGCACGGCCACCGACACGCCGGTAACGCTTGGCATTCAGGACCAAAACGGTAACATCGAAATTCTTTCCGGAGTGACTGAAAATGAGCAAGTGTTGAATATTGGACTGAAGCAATAATGATTGAAGTTAAAAATCTTAGAAAAGAATATCCGGAGGGGGACACACCAACCGTCGCATTGCACGACGTGAATTTTTCCATCGAGAAAGGTGAGTTTGTGTCGATCATGGGACCGTCCGGTTCAGGCAAGTCGACACTCCTACACATACTCTCATTTCTCGATCGTCCGACATCGGGCACGTATCTTTTTTTGGGAAAGGGAATCGACGAAATGAATGACCGCGATTTGGCGCGTGTGCGCAACGCCGATATGGGTTTTGTCTTCCAGTCGTTCAACCTACTCTCACGGTTGTCGGTGTATGATAACGTGGAGGTTCCGCTTCTGTATTCGGACATTCTGCCGGCCGAGCGGAAAAAACGTGTCGAGGAAGCAGTGGCTTCTGTCGGTTTGGCCGAAAAACTTTTCATTGAAGCGGGTAAACTTTCCGGTGGACAGAAACAGCGAGTGGCCATTGCTCGCGCACTTGTGACAAATCCGGGTGTGATATTTGCTGACGAGCCGACGGGTAATCTCGATTCGGTGTCCGGTGCACAAGTGATGGATATTTTGGAGACATTGCACGATAAGGGTCATACCATCGTACTTGTGACACATGAGACATTCACAGCCGAGTTTGCCGACAGAATTATTCGCATCAAGGACGGCACAGTCGAGAGTGACACACCAGTCGAGTCATCGCGGCACAGCAAAAAAGATTTTATAAAATAAAAACATGTTAGTACAAGACGCATTCAAAACAGCGACGAGGGCACTGACTCACGGCAAAATGAGATCGATTTTGACCATGCTCGGTATTGTTATCGGCATCGCTTCGGTTATTATTCTCATGTCCATTGGACAGTCGGCGCAGGGACTTATTTTAAATCAAGTGCAGGGCATCGGCTCGAATCTCATTTTTGTCATTCCTGGCGGTTCAACGTCCGGAAAATTTTCCGCGCCGGCCGCGTCGCAAGGCATTGTCATCAAAACTCTGACACAACTCGATATCGACGCTCTGTCGCGTGAGCCGTCGATATCTGCGGTTACGGCCGAAGTGCGCGGACAGGGCAAGGCGGTGTATGGAGACAATGATTCGACTATCACGTACGAGGGAGTGCTAGCGAACTTTTTCGATTTGCGAAATTATAAAATGCAGGAGGGATACGCCTTTAACCAGACCGACGTCGACTCGTTCAACCATGTCGCGGTCATCGGTCAAACCCTCGCCACGACGCTCTTCGGTAATCTCGACCCGATCGGAAAATATATTCGTTTAGCCAATGTTTCTTTTCGTGTTATCGGTTTGCTTGAGAAAAAGGGAACCGGCCCTGGTGGCGTCGATCAGGACAACTTGATGGTCGTGCCGATGACCGTCGCACAGAAACAAATGCTTGGCATCGACTATTACAACATCATCACCGTTCAGGCGAACGACGCGTATACCATCGACTTTGTTAAATCACGCGTCATCAGTGTGTTGCAACACTCTCACAACATCACTGACCCGAACAAAATTGATTTTACAGTCGAGACACAGGAAGATGTGCTTTCGATTCTCGGCACAGTCACTTCGACACTGACACTTTTCCTCGCCGCTATCGCATCTATCTCGCTCATTGTCGGTGGCATTGGTATTATGAACATTATGCTTGTGTCGGTGACTGAACGCACAAAAGAAATTGGTTTACGCAAAGCTGTCGGTGCAACTGATCGCGATATTTTGCAGCAATTTTTGATCGAATCTGTACTACTGACGCTTGCCGGCGGACTCGTCGGTATCGCCACCGGTGCGGCCGTAGTCGGACTGACGTATTTTATCATCTCCACATTTTTCTCGTCGCTTGGTTGGGTCTTCGCCTTTCCAATCTCGGCGGTGCTCCTTGGTCTTGGTGTTTCGACGGTAGCAGGTCTCGGCTTCGGTATTTATCCGGCCTACCAAGCCGGCAAGAAAAACCCGATTGACGCTCTGCGATACGAGTAAAAAATTGTGTCCGTTCTACATTCCAAAATCCTGGTTAATGCCGTTGATGGTGGACTGGGTGAGTGCTTGCGTGCCGACGACCGCGAGCCAAATAGTGAACATGGTTGAAAGAATCAGAAGTCCCCAGGCGATACGGCCGATAAGTTGAGCTTTTGGATCTTGCGATTTGTAGTATTTCACGCCCTGCCATCGTGTGACAAAAAGAAAACAAATCATCGGTAGGACGATGCTGAAGGCGTACAGGCCGACTTGGGTTGCGGTGGTAGTGGAAAGTGGCGCAGAATTCAGTTTTGTCCCACAGTTTGGACAGAAATAATATTCCGGCAGGACGGGCTGGTGACACGTCGGACAGACACCGAGTGGAGAAAGAGAAACATTTGACGCAGGTGTCGAGTACGTCGGCGGAATATACGTGTTTTGAGTCGGTTCCATATTTTCGAATTAGCGATATGTGTAACCGGTTTATTATATCACAAGCTCGAACACTGCCCATGGTGTGATAATGAAATCTTCATTATTGATTTGTTACGCTGGACAGATGGACGGAACAGATTCACCATCATATCCGAGTCTTATCCGGTATGTGTACCTGGCCATGGGAGTGATTTTATTCATATCAACCGCCTTTCTAAAGTATCAACTTCCTTTCCCGTCGTTTTTTTCTTTTCTTATCGTTATCGTGCTCATCGTCACGGCCGGGTTCACAACTTCCAGATTCAAGCTAGTCATAGTATCAAACTTTATCGTTTCCATCGCGGTATTCACAATTTTTGGTTGGCAAACATTTCTGTCGTATAACTCTCCGCACACTGCTTTCTTTTGGACGAGCCTAATTCTCAGTCTGCTTTCTATGTTCGCCTTGTACTATAGTACAAGAAATGTACGCTATAATCTCTACAAATTTTATCCGAATACAGATGTGTAAGAACGGGAGATTTTACACGTTTGGTCACATTTTTGTGTGGAAGTTTTTTTCGAAGTAAAACATTTTACTTTTTAATAGGTACAAATCTCCAACTCTGATTTTGATATGATTTCACCCCATCTTTGTTTACAAAATCGAGAATTGTTTCTAAATCAAAAACGGTAAAAGGATACTTGAAACCCTGTTTGTCACAGCAAACATATTCATCGTGAGATTTCCTTTTGACGATGAACGAATGTGCCATTTCGCCTGTCTGCACGTCAAGAATCTGGCCGATATATGTTTCTCCAATTTCACATTTTTGATTTGCCAGCGTAAATAAGGATTGCACATCTTTCACAGGAGTAAATGAAATTTCCGATATATTTCGAGTTTCCTCGCTAAATGTAAAATCAAGCCCGGCTTCTTTTTGAATTTTTGGATCCGAAACCATTTCTTCGTACGATATCCGGTTAATTACATACAGGACAAACTTGTGACAGTTAACATTATTAATTTCATTAGGCGGAACTGGAGGAACGGTATTCCAGTTGTTTGTCGAATCTTTTTGAAGGAATGGTGTCATTTGAATATAATTAAGTATTATTTTTGCCGTGTGTTAGTGGTTCAAGTCTTTTAGTCCAACCACCGTAGGGGTATTCCAGCTATTGGCTCAATACAGCATTAAAAGTATCTATCAGCCACTTGCAAATGCACCGTTTTCAATGTGTTCTCCGTTCAATTTGCTCCTCAATAACCCCGATAATCTTACTGTGCGGGGGGCGTGGGGTGAAGTTGGAACGAGTTTAAGTCTAGATGGCTCTGCTTTGCACGTTTTTCTTATAAAGAGCTAATGCAAAAGTAAATATCCAACTTAGGTATGTAATAAGAGCTATCCGTTGGATAAGTCCTACATATGTATTTATTAAGCTTGGCGGTATTTGACCAATTTTCATAAACACAACTGCTATGACAATTATTATACATGCTGTAATTGTCCACTGACTTAGTCTCTGCCATTTTGGATCCTCGCGAAAACGTCGGTAGAAAATAAAACAACTGATAGGTGCTAATGAAAAAACGATTGCTCCAAAAATACCGTGTAGTATCCCATGCCAACTCATTTGATATGTAAAAATTGTGCCAGGATCAGTTATAAAAGGACCTAAAATAAGAAAACAAAAAGCGATAATTGTGAGAAGTATCGGTCCAGCCTTTGATGCCTTTCCATCCTTAAACTCATTAGCGACAGCACGTGTAAACATTAGAAACAAAAATCCGAAAATAATAAAATTAAGAATTTGAATCCAACCGTGTGGTCCTAGTGATAGTTCGCTGACATACATTCCGAGTGAGTTATAATCTGGGCGGAGCCAACCTTCTAGTGTAAATACTGTTACAAAAAGCACTGGTCCAATCATTCCTGCCCATATACTAATCTTAAACCAATTTTGTTTGAGAAAGTTTTTCATAACTTTATTATAACAAAAAATCTTGTTTGCGGAGGTTGTAACCTTTTTATTGAGTAATAAAACTTAGTTATATCTTTCTATAAAATGAAAGGAATTAGCATTTTAGTTCTTTTCTTGTACTCTGGATATTCACTCGGAAACTCGTGTGTCAAGATTTTTTCTTCTTTTTTACTCTTTGCGGTTATACCAATGATTAAAAATACAACATAAATAAAACTGAAAATTTGTCCAAGTACCAAGGCCGTTCCAATGAGCGCTAAAAGCAAACCAGTATATTGAGGATGTCTTACTAAACCATATGGTCCTTCTGTAATCAGTGAGTGCTCTTTTTGAATGATCACTTTACCACTCCAATTTCTTCCCAATATATTTCTCGCCCACATTGCAAAACCAATACCCAAAGCACACAAAATCACACCTATAATACTCACCCAGTTATTGCTGAGATATAATTCTTTTGCAAACCAACCGCCAATTACCAAAGGAAGATACACAACTAAAAACGATAATATCAGCTTTGCTAATGAAGTAATTTCAAATCGAAAATTTTTCTGACTGTCTACTTTGGCTTCTAGTATCCAATAGAACAGCACCATCAACCAAAGTCCGATTGTAATATAAATAAAATATATATTCCCTTCCATGGCTTTATTATTTAATTCTTGTGTCTTAATTTGCCCAGACCCCAAAAAAATACACCTACACCTGCCATCCAGATTCCTATACCTACTGGGGATGCCCAAGAAAATATTGTTGATATGTTCATATTATTTATTTTTATTTGATAATAAATTCATTCTAGCAAAAATTCCAAAAACTTGCCAACTGGTGTATCATTATGTCAACTACATGTCCTATCTCACCGACAACCTCAAAAACAACTACACTGCCGTCTTGCAGAGCGACACAGATAAAGCATTTTACAAGAGTGCCGACCGGTATCTTGATTTCATTGTCAAAACTCTGGTGCTTGCAGAAATTCTAGACAAAAGCGAGAACGAATATAAACAAAAACATACTGAAATTTGGAGTGTCAAAAAATCATACAATGAGAGAGAATTTGAAATGAAAAAATGGGATAAGGAAACCAAACTCGCTGTTGAAAAATATGAAAAAGAGTTGGACGAGCAGGAGGAACGCACTCGCAAACTTGAAAAGTTTTCCTTGTTCGCCGCTGACTATTGCTGGATATTGAACAGAATTTACATACCGCTTGAAAGCTACAAAACCAGCGACAACATGAACAGCAATCATGCTATCTGCGCAAAAATAATGCTCGACATAATCCAAGTCAAAAAAGACAGCCCGGAAAATGTCAAAATGTTTGGTAGGCGGTATGTTGGCAAACGGTCGGAATATGAAAGTCGTT
>CAYNFW010000035.1:0-6349 GCA_964396805.1 uncultured Candidatus Saccharibacteria bacterium
CACGCCCAGCGGACAGTCCGTATCGTACTTTTTTCCAAATCAAACCGGACAGGTCGTACCCCACGAGCCGATCGAGTACACGTCGCGCTTCCTGAGCCTCGCGCAAATGTTGATCGATTTCTCGCGGATGTTCAAGTGCTTCCTCGATGGCTTCTTTTGTAATCTCGTGATATGTCACACGCTTAATTTTTGCCGCGGCACCTTTTATGCCTTTCATCTCGGGCACATCCTCCTCCGTTTTTGATGCACTTTTTTTGGTCATACGAATACTGCTCCTGTTTCCGCTCGTAATCAGCTCAGCAATGTGCCAGGCAATGGCTTCACCCTCGCGGTCGGGGTCGGTTGCGAGCAAAATCTCGGTCGCTTTTTTTGCCTCCGCGCGAATATCTGCCACCACTTTTTCTTTGCCTTTTGAAATCTCATAGTGCGGCACGAAACCACGCTCAATGTCGATGGCCTGTTTGTTTGATTTTGGCAAGTCGCGCACATGTCCGACGGATGCCATCACTTCAATTTTTTCTTTTACGCCCGCGCCGTTCAAATATTTTGAAATGGTTTTTGCTTTTGCCGGCGATTCAACAATCAAAAGTTTCATGACCTGATTATTACTGTAAAAAATTTTTTTGTCCAATGTGAGACATAATTGTCGGAATAATCCACAGGTTTGATTTCAAAAATGAATTGACAATTATGATGAAGAGGAGTTGAATTAAACACGGAGCAAAAAATGGGAATTCCCCAGAACAAAGAAAAGAAAATCACGCGTGAGACTTGTACTCAGTTTTGCAACACAAAAGTTGCAACGAATTCCGTAGATCGGATTGTAGTCGATGGTGTCGTGTATCATCGTCGGTGCTACGAGAGACTACCGGCACAACTCAAGGCCCTCGAAGCTCTTCAAGAGAAAGAGCAAAAAAAAGTGGTGTCAACCACGCCGCCGGTCACGGTCGAAATCCTAGCGCCCGAATGGGTTGTATCGGGCATCCCAATGAGCAATAGGAGAGGAGTACTTCAATTCCATCCTCGCCCTCAAGGTGCTCGGGGTTTGTTAATGAAGAATCAGATGTGAAATCTGATCACATAAGTTTCGGTCGGTTCAGTTTCGGTTCCAAAGGCGCCCACCCCGGCGCCTTTAGTTTGCAAATTTATTCATACGTTATTTCAAATGCATCTCGCCCATGGTCTCTTCAATGAGTCCTTTAATTTCCATTGTTGCCAGGATTGTCTGTGTGACATATACCGGCTTGCCGAGTCGGCGGATGATTTCGTCGCGTGACAAGGGTTCGTACAAAAGATCAATCAGCTCGCGTTCGTCAGTCGAACAGTCGGCATAGTCACGTATCTGCACAAGCTCGCCACGTGGTCGCAGTCCGAGGGCAGTCACAATATCATCCGACTGAGTAATCGGTGTCGCGCCGAGCCGCAGAAGCATGTGTGGTCCTTCGGACGTTTTTGAAAATATCGAATGAGGCACAGTGAACACGTCTCTATTATAATCGAGCGCGTACTTTGAAGTGATGAGTGTGCCCGACTTAAGTTCCGCCTCGACCACGAGTGTGGCATGTGACATACCGGCAATAATACGATTGCGCTGGGGAAAATTGTGGGGAAGTCCCGGCATCGTATCAGGAAACTCGGAAAGCAACGCACCACCACTCTCGACGATTTCCTCTGCCAGTTTGCGATGTGCAGTTGGATACAAAACATTGTTACCTAATCCCGAACCGGGTATCGCCACCGTCGGTAATCCGGCTTCAAGCGCCGAACGGTGCCCGATCGAATCCATCCCGAGTGCGAGGCCGGAAACGATAGTAATAGAATACCCGCGCAAACCCTCGATCAGTTTTTCGCAGACCGCTTTGCCGTACTCACTGTACTTGCGCGAGCCGACCACCGCCAAATATTTTTCCGTCTGCGGAATCTCGCCCACAATCCGCAACGCCTTCGGCGGATCAGTAATCTGCATGAGCAGTTCCGGGAAATCTTTTTTCTTCAAGTCACGTATTTCCATATGCACAGTATAGCAACAATGTAACCAGTTGCAATTTTGTTTTGCGTGTGGCAGTCTGATGACAGAAGGGAAACTCAAATGAGCGGGTACTACATAATAGAATTTATTTTTGAAGAAGGACGAAGGGGTTTCTATCAAGACGAGAAACCCCTCACAAAACGGAGACTGACAAACTTTTTGAGAAAGCAGGGTTTTGTTCAAAGTAGTTTGGGAGATGACGAGCGTTTTATCAAACGCCTCGAGCCTATGGTGGTTATCGTGGCACAGCTTCACTGGGTTATGAGTCTTGACGAAGTTCCAGTATTCGGCCCCCGCATTCGCTAGGGGCCGTTTCAATTTGACGGCACAACTCACTTCTGCTACTATACTACTCATTGAGCGTCTAACACGTTTTTGTGTTGTTTGCTTGAATAGTCGGTTATTTTATTACATGCCTGATCCCAACAAAAGAGCGCAAGCAATAACCGGTGTGGTCACCGAGGCTTTGCCAAATGCTTTTTTCAAAGTGAAGCGCGATGATACAGGTGAGGAATTCCTGACCTATCTCGCGGGCAAAATGCGCTTACATCGCATACGTGTCCTTATCGGTGACCGAGTCACTGTTGAGATTGACCCGTATGGGGGGAAGGGCAGGATAGTGAAACGAGGCTAGCCATGAAAGTAAAATCATCTGTCAAAAAAATATGTCCGAAATGCCAGGTGGTCCGTCGAAAGGGCTATGTGTATGTGGTGTGCAAGGCTAATGCGCGTCACAAGCAGCGACAAGGCTAAACTTCCAAATTATGAAAGTTTAGGGAAATCAATATAATAAAAAAATGCGAATCATCGGAATCACAATCCCAGACGAGAAAAGAATTGAAATCGGACTGACAGTCCTATATGGTATTGGTCGTTCCAGAGCACGTAAAATTCTTGACGAAGCGAAAGTTCCGTACGGTTTGAAACCAAAAGATATTACTGTCGAGCAGGAAAACGCAATTCGTAAAGGAACAGAAGGTATTAAAATCGAAGGAGATTTGAAACGCGAAGTGGCGGGAAATATTAAGCGTCTCAAAGATATCAAATCGTATCGTGGGTCACGACATCAGCGTGGCTTACCAAGTCGCGGTCAGCGTACGAAGACAAACTCGCGAACACGTCGCGGAAATGTCCGAAAGACTGCCGGCACGGGACGTAAGATTGCGGATAAAAAATAAAATATAACTACAATGGGTAAAAAAAGAATCGTCAAAACAGGAGAAGGGGAGACAACGGAGAAATCAGTTGCGCCTTCGGCAGTGTCCAAGAAAAAAGTGGACAACGGCATCTTGTTTGTCGAATCGACATACAATAACACCAAAATCATTCTGACAGATCCAAAGGGTAACGTGCTTTCGACATCATCGTCCGGAGCAATTGGTTTCAAAGGTGCCAAGAAGGGAACGCCGTTTGCCGCGGCAAAAGTGGGCGAAATTCTCGGTGGCAAGGCGTCCGTTATGGGTATGCGAGAAGTTGCGGTAGTGGTCAAAGGTGTTGGTTCCGGTCGCGAGTCGGGCATCCGAGGATTTATTTCCAAAGGTATCGCCATCACGTCCATCAAGGATGTTACACCGGTGCCACATAACGGACCGAAACCAAAAAAGCCACGACGAGTATAGTGTGTTTAATTTTGCACGTAATAAACTAAATAAACATGATTACAGGACCACAATACAAAATAGCACGACGCCTCGGGGCACCCATTTTTGAGAAAACTCAAACGCAAAAATTCGTACAGCGCCAGGAACGCAAAAATAAAAACCGCTCGTTCGGCAAGCAGAAGTCCGAGTACGCTCTCCAACTCAACGAAAAGCAGAAAGCTCGCTTTACATACGGTTTGACCGAGCGTCAGTTTGGAAACTATGTCAAAGAGGCTACCGCTCGCAAGTCAGCGCACACCACTCATGTTATTTTTGAACTTCTCGAGTTGCGACTCGACAACGCGATTTATCGACTGGGACTTGCGGCAACCCGTCGCGCCGGCAGACAAATGGTCTCACACGGCCACATTCTGGTTAATGGTAAGAAAACAAATGTCCCGTCCCGAAGATTGGAACAGGGAGATGTCATCAGTATTCGCGAAGGTTCAAAGTCGTCATCGCTGTTTTCAAAGGAGTCGGAGAACGTTAAAACTGCTCCGTCTTGGATGCAATACGATGCAGTCAAGAAAACGGCCACAGTTATCGCAAAGCCGGAGTTCCAGAGCGACACGATGTTCGATTTGAACGCTGTTGTCGAGTATTACAGCCGATCATAACCTAAAACCAGAGGTTACTTGCGTCTTTTCTGATTTTAGTGTAGAATTCGCAGGACATTTTCATAAGAAGTTATTAATAATTATTAACAATTTTAACCCACCCTACATGTCTGATTACACAATTGTTTTACCATCGAAACCGAAGATAGTGTCCGAACACGAGTTTACCGGCTCGTATGAAATCGACGGTCTGTATCCCGGCTACGGCCACACCCTCGGCAACTCGCTCCGACGTATTATTTTGTCGTCTTTGCCGGGCGTTGCCATCACTGCCGTCAAAATTGCCGGTATCGACCATGAGTTTTCAGTTATTTCTGGCGTCAAAGAAGACGTGGTCACCATTTTGCTCAATTTGAAAAAAGTTCGCATCAGCATGGTATCCGATGAGCCTTCCGTTATCACACTCAAAGTTAAGGGTGTAAAGGAGGTGACAGCGGGGGACATAAAGGTTTCAGGCGGTATTGAAGTGTTGAATCCTGAGCAAATTATCGCCAACTTGACCGATAAGTCAGGCGAACTCGATATGGAAATCACCATTGAAAAAGGCCTCGGCTTTGTATCAAAGGAAGAGTTGCAAAAAAACCGAGTGGATATCGGTATTATCGCTCTTGACGCTATTTTTACTCCAATTCGTCGCGTCAGTTATGAAGTGGAAAACATGCGCGTCGGTGACAGAACAGATTTCAACCGTCTCAAACTGTTCATAGAAACAGATGGCACTATCACGCCAAAACACGCGCTTGAAAAGTCAATCGAAACGATGATTCTCCAGCTCAAGGCAATTATTGGCTTTAAAGAGGAAGAAGTGATACAATCTCCATCTTCCGATATGACAACTTCGGAAGCGATGACACCGGATGATGATGTGCTCAAAACACGCATCGAAGGTCTGAACTTGTCAGCTCGCACATTGAACGCCCTGTCAAACGCCAACATCCGTACCGTCGGGGGCCTGGCTCGCAAGAAAGAGAAGGACATTCTTGAAATCGAGGGTCTTGGCGCCAAAGCGGTTGCAGAGATAAAGGAGGTGCTGGCAGGATATAACATTACGTTGAAGTAAAAGTTCCAAAGTATGGCCCAGTTCATCGTCTAAACTTTGAAAGTTTTCCGAAAATCAATAGACAAAAATGAATCATTCAAACAACAAAAGAACATTCGGACGAGAGCGCAAAGTGCGAAATGCATTATTGAAGTCCCTTGCCTTGTCATTGGTTCTGAATGGCAAAATAAAAACAACGGACGCAAAAGCGCGCGAACTTCGGCCATATGCCGAAAAGTTGGTTACCCAAGGCAGACTTGGAACGACCGCGGCACGACGCCTGCTTTCGGCAAAAATTGGTGCGGAAGGCGCGGAGAAAATGATGAAAGTTGTAGCACTAAAATATATCGGACGAGCCGGTGGCTATACACGCATTACCAAACTTCCGGCACGGGTGAGCGACGCCGCACTCATGGCCGTTATCGAATTCGTATAAAAACCATGAAATACACACTAGATGCAACAAATAAAGCAGTCGGACGAGTCGCAACAGCAGCGGCGGTGTATTTGATGGGCAAAAACACGGCAGAGTTTGCACGAAACATTGCTCCGCAAGTGACTGTGCAAATCACGAACGCCTCAAAAGCAAAAATTTTCTCGGCAAAATTGGGACAGAAAACATACAGTCGATATTCCGGCTACCCGGGCGGTTTGAAACAGCCTACCATGGCCAAGGTGATTGAGAAAAAAGGTCACTCTGAGTTGTTTCGCGAGGCAGTTTCTGGTATGCTTCCGAAAAACAAATTGCGAAGTAAAATGTTAAAGAATTTGATCGTTACAGAATAGATACATCTAATAAACTAAAAAAATAGAATACAATGGAAGCCACAAAAATAACACATACGGACTCGCACCCTCAAACTAAAGAGACAGCGCGATATATCGAAGCCATCGGCCGACGCAAGACTGCTATTGCCCGTGTTCGTATCACACCAGCAACAAAAGGCAGTTTTCTCATCAATGACAAAGAGTTGCATGTCTATTTTCCGGTTGTTGAGATGCAAAACATTGCACACGCCGCTTT
>CAYNFW010000036.1:0-6240 GCA_964396805.1 uncultured Candidatus Saccharibacteria bacterium
CCCTTCGGCGATTTTCTTACCATTCAGTAATACATCATATTTATTCGAAATATTTCCGCCGACTTCGTGCACGATGTGTATTTTACCACCGTCAAACGGGATCTCCTTGACCACATCAATACTACCGGCATGTTCCATGTCAGTGATGTTTTTATCGAGCACTTGAGAAAATGCACGTCGTAATTCTTTGAATGGGTTCGCTTGAAATGTATCATTGAGGGCAAGAACCGTAGCCTTATCCCCCAAAGCCACTTCCTGTGCCACAGCGATCGGTTGCCCGGTCGGCATACCGTTTACCAGTCCAGTCACAACGACATTGCGAGTATCACCATTGTCCAAAAATTCGAGATGTGCAGTTCCGTGATCAAAATGACCATGACCAACAATGTGCGCCACTTTTTCCAATGATGCGGGTGATATGATACCGCGTAACTCCAGCTGAGAGATTGCCGTATTTGTGGCACCAAAATTCTCTGGGATCAGCGCCGGCTGACCTCCGATAATAATCCCTTCTTTGTCAACTGGAAACGTCTCAGCGATAGGATAATCGGTAGAAATCGGTTCAATGTGTTCAGAAAGCACTCGAGGACTCATACTCTGATTCGGCGCTTCGGGTTGTTGATCGATAACTGGCTCAGTATGTACATCAGTATTCTGAGCCACTACAGGATGTTCCGGTGCACTCGCTATACCATGTGCCACAACCGGCGCCGGTTTTGACACAAACATTCTATCCTTGCCGAACTTGTCAGCAAAGGTATACCCGTGCGTTTTGCCGATACCAATTTCCTTGCCATGAGTATCCGTGTACAACAACTTTCCTTTATCATCGAGAGCTAAATGTTCATGTTTCAAACCCATACCACTCAAGTGGTGTTCCGGGTCATAGAAACCAAACTCCTGCGCGAGTTTGTCGGGTGATGTCGTGACAAAATGCTGGTATTGTGTCGGCACATCTGCGTTGTTCGGATACAGATGATGCAGTTGTTTCTGCATTTTTTCAATTGTGTCAATGAAACCGCGCGATGACAACTCAACATCGGCGACTTTAACATCTGGTACGGAAGCCTTCGGTTCTATTTCCGGCACTGGAACAACTTTTTGTGCTACTTCTGCATCAGCTGTAACATGTGGAGTCGTATGTGTCATTTCGTGAACCGACGCACCTGGAGCAATCGGTACGGAAACCCCGTGAACAACTTTCGGAGCTGTAGGCTCAAACATGGCCTGCACTTTGTGTTTTATATTCTCCGCAATTCCTAAATCATGAGTAATACCAGCTTTTGAAAAGCCATATCCCATGCCGTAGTTTGTAATTCCCGCAACGCCAATCACTGTTCCTATTTTTAGAGTTTTTTGATATCTTTTTCTCCTTTCTTCTTTTGTGAAAAATGTTTGCAACTCCCTTTCTTTCAGATCGAAATTATGCTCGAGATTATCGAGGTACTGATTGAAAGCCTCTTCACGTTTTTCTTTGTTCTTTTTTTTGAATACACTATCGACATATTTGCCTGCCCCCATGCCTGCAACTGTACTTGTGGCGGAACGTATAGTTCTATACCCGGCATATGTCGCCGCCCCAGCAAGACCCAATCCGCCAAATGCCAGTCCTGCTGTACCCAACAGTACGGAAGTAATCGCCATTCGTGCAGGAAGAGGCAATTTATTAACTTTATCGAGCATATGACGCAAACGGCCTTTTTCAGTTGGAGTGGTACCAGCATCAACTAATTTTTCAATCATCAGTTGCTCATGCTCGATTTCCTCGATTAAATTTTTTTTGACTGTAGTGACGACCTCTCCAATTTTGAGATTTCCCTTGTCCTGTATGAACAACATTTTTTTCTTTTTCGCTTCTCGGTACGCTTGTTCCGCGTAAAACAAGCCGGGGGATTGTGGCAATTGTGGCATTTGTCTCTCCACACCTAAATCCGACATGAGACGAGCAAACTTGCCTTTTCTCTCACGATTTGCTTTTTTCCACTCAACAAGAGATTTCACGTATTTTGTCCGAGTATCGCGTAATTCCTCTTCTATGACACCAAGAGACTCAATCTGATACTCGGCAGGCAACGGAGGTGGGCTAGGTGGCAATGGTGGAGGTTCAGCAATTGTTTTTGTTTCTTCCTTTACTTCATCTTCCAAAATCTTCTCCTCTTCATTTTGTTCCTCAACTTGCGGTTGACCATTTTCGGCATCAACTGTATTTTCCGGCACAATCTGACCCTCCTCTTTTTTTTCAGCCAAGGTATTCTCTTTCTCCTCCTTTATGAATTGTGAAACTTTGTTTTTTCTTTCCTCAGAGGTTATCCCCGATAAACATCTCTCTGCACTGACAAAATCATTTTCTTCAACCAGGTGTCCAATTATACCCGTCAATATATCGTCTCTGACGTCCTCATTCTGTATTTGTTTACAGAAAGCAAGAACACCATCAACATTATTTTCCCGCAATAATCTGTCCCCTATTACACTGATTAGTTCGTGTCTTTTCTCGTCTTCCTCTATCTGTGGGATAAATGACACAGCAGTAATAAAGCGACCCTCATCAATTGCTTTGTATGCTTCCATCAAAGGATTCTCTGGTACAATCACCTCTTCTTTTTTCTCCTCGGCAAGAATTTCAGCCTCGGCCTGTACGACAGGCTCACTCGCACTTTTCCTTTCTATATCATCAGCAATATCTTTGATTTGATCAGGAGAAATTTGTTCTGATTGATTTTCTGAAAATGACTTCACAACCGGTGTCGTAACGGGTCTTAGATTTTTCTTTTCTTCGCTCATTACCCGATACGTTTCTCCATTTTTTTCAAGATCACCTCGCGATACCAATTCAGTGAGCATATTTTCATAATATGCGCGATCTTCCGTTTGCATTTGATCATATTCCATATCTGCATTATCAAACAAATCCTTGATGGTAAATTGTTTATCGCCATAAAAACCGCGCATCAATTCATACAACCGATCAGCTTCATTAGATTCTCCCGGAATACTTTCTTCTGTTTGTGTTGTGATATTATCGACATCTTCAATTTTTTCCAGAGCTTCGAAAGCACTATTCTCCTTTTTTGCACTTCCATTCATATTTTCTTTTTCCAACAAAGCATTGCGATCTTCTTCAGTCTGTTCGTGAAGCTTGTCCAGTTTATTTTCCATAACCTCGAGAGGAGATTCCATATACATATAATCATATATTGTTTGGATATAAACGCAAATTAATATTCACAAGAGACACAAAAATCGCCGGGATGGGTACCCCCCCAGCGATTTTTTGTTTCAAATTTTGAAGATATCTATGTCCTACACCTTCCGTGCTTCCACAATCGTTTTCTCGACGTTTGGCGGTACGACTTCGTAGTGATCAAATTCCATCATGACCGAACCGCGACCTTGGGTCATTGAGCGGATGTCGGTAGTGTAGCCGAACATTTCAGCAAGCGGAACTTTGGCGTGAATGACGCGCAACATACCACGCTCGTCCATTCCCTCTATTTGTCCGCGTTTGCCTGAAAGCGAGCCAGTGATGTCTCCCATGAACTGTTCCGGCATAATTGCCTCGACTTTCATAATTGGCTCGAGAATAACCGGTCGAGCGCGCTTGGCGGCATCCTGAAAAGCTTGCGATGCGGCAATTTTGTAGGCGATTTCGGAGGAGTCGACGTCATGATACGAACCGAATGTCAGCTCGCATGAAATATTTACCATCGGATAGCCGGCAACGATACCGCGACCCATCGCTTCGTGCACACCTTTCTCCACGGCAGGAATGAACTCTTGTGGAATGACGCCTCCTTTAATCGAATCAATGAATTCGAAGTCCTCGTAGCGTTTGACATTTTTTGGAATCTTGGCACCTTCTTCGTACGTCGGCAGAGGTTTGATGTTGAGCTTGACGTGGCCGTACTGACCTTTACCACCCGTCTGTTTGATATATTTGTGTTCCGCCTCCGCTGTACCAAGAATAGTTTCGCGATACGCCACCTGCGGTTTGCCGGTGTTTACTTCCACGCCAAACTCGCGCTTCATGCGATCAACCATGATTTCCAGATGCAACTCGCCCATGCCGGAAATGATAGTCTCGGCAGTTTCGGTATTCGAAGTAATAACAAATGTCGGATCCTCGTCGGAAAGTTTTTTGAGTGCCATACCCATTTTCTCCTGGTCAGCTTTTGTTTTTGGTTCGATGCGAAGCGACACCACCGGTGCGACGAATTTAATCGGATCGAGAATAATCGGCTGGTTTTCGTCACAGAGTGTGTGAGAAGTTTTTGCCGACTTCAAACCGACAGCGGCGGCGATTTCTCCGGCGAAAACTTTTTTCACTTCCTCGCGCTTGTCGGCTTGCAACCGCACAATACGTCCAAGACGCTCTTTCTCCCCCGTCGTACTATTGTATATGTACGTGCCCGCTTCGATTGTGCCAGAGTACACGCGGAAGAATGTCAGTTGACCGACAAACGGGTCGTTCTGAAGTTTGAACGCCAGTGCGGCGAACGGCTCCTCGTCCGAAGCTTTGCGGAAAATATCCGCGCCTGTAACGGGGTCAACGCCATGCACCGGCGGAATATCAAGCGGAGACGGCAGGTAGTCCACCACGGCGTCAAGCACGAGCTGTACGCCTTTGTTCTTGAGTGCCGAGCCAACCATAACTGGAATGAGCGCAACTTTCAGCGTGGCTTCGCGAAGCGTCTGTTTGAGGACTTCATACGTTGGTTCCTTGCCTTCGAGATAGTCGGACATGAGTGTGTCGTTTTGCTCTACGATTTTCTCGATCAGTTCTGCGCGATATTTTTTAGCTTCTTCGACGTATTCTGCCGGAATTTCCTCCTGGCGAATAGTCATACCCATATTGCCCTCAAAGTAGTACGCTTTCATTTTCAAAAGATCGATGACACCGGCAAAGTTTTCCTCGGCGCCCATTGGAATTTGAATTCGCACCGCGTTTTTGTTCAAGCGATCGAGAATCGAAGCGTACGAACGCTCAAATGACGCGCCCATGCGGTCGAGTTTATTAATGAAACAAATACGTGGCACATTACCATCGTCGGCGTATCGCCAGTTCGTCTCGGACTGCGGTTCCACGCCGGCAACACCGTCGAACACCACCACTGCGCCGTCGAGTACGCGAAGGGAACGCTTTACCTCGGCGGTAAAGTCGATGTGCCCCGGAGTGTCGATGATGTTGAAACGATAGAGATTGGCCGGATCCGGTTTGCCGTCAGCCTTGTGCGACATATATGTCGGATTCCAGAAACAGGTAATGGCCGCGGCCGTGATGGTGATACCGCGTTCTCGCTCCTGCTCCATCCAGTCGGTCACCGTCTCGCCTTCGTGTACCTCGCCGATTTTGTGAGTCATGCCGGTGTAGAAAAGGACACGCTCAGATGTCGTCGTTTTGCCGGCGTCGATGTGAGCAATAATACCGAAGTTTCTGACTTTCTCGAGTGGATAATCGCGGTTCATATAATGTGAATAAAATAATAATTAAATAATGAAAATTGGCCATCTCGGCCAAAATAAAAATCCGAGAAATGGAATATGGAAACTATATAGTAAAAGATGTTTTATTGCAATAAAAAGAAATCTGGGGTAGGGTTCGTGCTGGAGACATTCCCATGAATAACAGACTGAGTTTTGATGCGTTTCTGAAAATGCATGCCGAGTCAGGGGTCAGCATTTTGTGGCTCAAGTACATCCAACATGTATCCAAACCACTGGAAGATAAAGTTGAGGAGGGATTCTTTGTATATGAAGCGTTCACCTGCGATCTCATCGTTACGACACAAATCGATTCGGGTGATAGAAGCTTTCGATTCGATGAGATTCTTGAATGGAGAGAAATTAAGCCAACAGTGATTATTTCTTTTCTAAATTCTCAAGTCCAAAGGATCACCGAATCTACAGAAGATGTGAGGTGGTTGCTTCAGTAGCCAATTAGCCCATAGCCCCGGTTCACCGGGGCTATGTTTTTTAGAAAACTATTTTGACAGTATCAAACTATGAGCACCTGAAAAATACATATCTTTTTCTGGAACATGCATCATAATAGGATTCAAACAACCTTTCTTGTGGGCTTGAGCAATAGCTTCTTTCAGAGTTTTACCACTACCCATTACAGTCATTTCATCATCTGCTAGTCCAACCCAAAGACCTTTGTATTTTTTATAAATTTTTGTCCAATCTCCTGAACTAAACCTTGAAGTGCAGCAGTCTTGTACAATTGAAATATGAAAACAT
>CAYNFW010000037.1:0-6196 GCA_964396805.1 uncultured Candidatus Saccharibacteria bacterium
CCTTATGACCACACTCCAAGATAAAACCATCTGGGAGAAAACTGGGCGATGGAACGATGAGGTCGTGGACAATTGGTTCAAAACAAAATTGAAAAATGACACGGAACTCGGAGTCGCGAACACGCACGAGGAACCGATCACGGCAATGCTTTTGAATTTTGTAAAATCGTACAGAGACCTGCCGTTGTACGTGTATCAGTTTCAAACAAAATTCCGCAATGAACTCCGCGCCAAAAGTGGTATTATGCGCGCACGAGAATTTCTGATGAAAGATATGTATTCGTTTAGCCGAAGGGAGGAAGAGTTCCGTGATTTTTACGAGAAATGTGCCGGAGCGTATGTAAACATTTTCAAGAGAGTCGGGCTCGGCGATATCACCTATCGCACGTATGCAGCCGGCGGATCATTCACGAGCGGTTTTACGGACGAGTTTCAAACGCTTTCCGAGGCCGGCGAGGACGTGATTTACATTGACGACGACAAAAAACTGGCAGTGAACAAGGAGGTTCTGACGGATGAAAACCTGGAAACATTCGGTATGAAGAAAGAAAATTTGCGAGAAATGAAATCAATCGAGGTTGGCAATATTTTTCCGCTTGGTTCGAAATATTCCGACGCGCTCGGGTTGAAAACAAAAAGTGATGATGGTACGGAAAATTCAATCATTATGGGTTCGTACGGTATCGGACTTGGGAGACTGCTCGGCACGATCGTTGAAACATTGTCCGACGAAAAGGGAATTGTCTGGCCTCGCGAGGTTGCACCTTTTGCTGTGCATCTCATTCAACTCGGAAATTCTGCCGAAACAATGTCTGTTGCCGACGAAACCTACGCCGAACTTCGTAAACATGGTGTCGAAACACTCTACGATGACCGTGACCTACGTCCCGGTGAGAAGTTTGCCGACGCCGACCTCATCGGCATCCCGCTCCGTCTCGTCATCTCCGACAAAACCATCTCTGCCGGCAAAATCGAAGTCAAACCCCGCACCGCCACTGAGTCAGACATGATGTCAATCGAGGAGGTGTTGAAAATAGTGGCTCAATAAGGCTGTATTTTTGTCCTTACAAAAAGTATTTTGATTTTTGCTTACATTTCGCTTGACAGTTTTTAGTATCCATGCTATCATTATCTCAGAACATCGCGAACAGACCTACGTCGTCTGGATTTGGGTCCACATTTTACCCACTCGCGAGTTTGACTTGAGGTGAAAATCCTCTGGGGGTAACCGCTCTCTCACGCGGAAACCTACGGGAGCCCTAGCTCCAGAAGCTAGACTATCCTTACATTCATAAGCCTGGGAGGCTCTTCAAGAGCTAGAGGGTTAAAGTGAGAAACCCTGACACAACTCCCAATTCAAGACCGACACAAGTCGGTCTTTTCCATATATTTTTTTGCCCAAAATGCAAATTTGGGATACACTGGGGTTTCAATCAACACCAAAAATGATCAAAAATTTTGAACAATTTAAGCGACTGCTTTCCAATGACATTGGGATTGATCTCGGTACTGCCAACACGCTCGTATACGTGGCGGGGCGCGGGATTGTGTTGAACGAGCCGTCTGTCGTGGCACTGAACCAGAAAACGGGACAGGTAGTGGCGGTCGGTGCAGATGCAAAGGCAATGCTTGGCCGCACCCCGGGACACATCGTAGCGATACGTCCGCTTGTGGACGGAGTGATTTCAGACTTTGAGGTGACGGAGGAAATGATCACGTACCTTTTAAATAAAGTTCAGAAAAATAATAAAAAATTGCTCGGGCCAAGAGTGGTGGTTGGTGTGCCGTCGGGGATTACCAACGTAGAAACGCGTGCCGTGCGTGACGCATGTCGCAATGCGGGAGCGAGCGAGGTGCACATTGTGGAGGAACCAATGGCGGCGGCTATCGGCATCCGCATGCCAATACTCGAACCGGTCGGCAACATGATTATCGACATCGGCGGTGGCACGACAGACATCGCGGTCATTTCACTCGGTGGTATCGTAAGGTCAAAGAATTTACATATTGCAGGAGATAAACTGAATCAAGACATCATCGCCTACATGCGCAGTGAGTTCAAAATCCTCATCGGTGAAAAAACTGCCGAACATATTAAAATTGCTATCGGCTCGATACACCCCGACCAGGAACCGCTCGAGGAGCGTGTCAAAGGTCGTGACTTGATTTCCGGACTTCCGCGCGAGGTTGCGGTGACTGACTCGGACATTCGCGAGGCGATATCACAGTCGCTCAACACACTCATCGAGTCGGTCAAGGAAGTACTCGAAACGACACCACCGGAAGTGCTCTCGGACGTCATGAACCGCGGTATTTATCTCGTCGGTGGCGGCGCGCTCATCAAAGGCCTGGCAGAAATTATCGAAGAGTACACAAAAATAAAAACGTACGTCGCGCTCGAACCGCTCACTGCCGTGTGTCGCGGAACAGGCATTATCCTGGAACATATGGATATGTACGCGGACGTTTTAATTGCCAATGAAAATGAACTTCCTCCGAAGAAATAAACCGGCTCGTAATGGCCTGTCTGCATACGTATGGATCATCATTGTCTTCATACTTCTGTCTTGTATGGCATTTATTTTCCCGCGTGCCACCCGAACTGTGTTTACCACACTCGCTCGACCGTTATGGGTTGCACACGACGGTATGATTTCGGATGTGAATTTTATAGGCAACTATTTTGTTTCAAAAAATGCACTGCTTAACGAAAATGCCGCCCTGCACATGCAAGTCACGGCACTGCAACTAACTTCGGCCGACTACGACGCGCTGACAGCTGAAAACCAAGAGCTTAAAAGTATGCTCGGCAGAAATGAAATCGGAGTATCTACGCTTGTCACAACAGGCTCAAGCACGGCTCCAACCATATCCGTGACGCCCCCAAACGCCACAGACCGAATTCTTGCTCGTATTTTAGCCAAGCCGCCACAATCGCCGTATGACACGTTCGTCTTGGACGCCGGCAGTGCCGACGGCGTTCTGCTCGGCCGAAAAGTTTTCATGTCCGATACGCTTCTCGTCGGCATCATAACCGACGTCACTCCTCACACTGCACTTGTGACACTTTTCTCCGCTGATGGGCAAAAAACGACCGCCGAAAATTCTCGCACGGGGGCGTCATTCGAGCTCGACGGTCAGGGCGGCGCAAACTTTGCTTTGATCGTGCCAAAAGACACCGACATTCTCTGGGGCGACACTTTCGTCTATCCGGCGCTCTCATCGGAAATCATGGCCAGCGTGTACTACGTTGACACGCCCTCAGGCAGTTCGTTCAAAACGATTTACCTTCGCATTACCCAAAACATTTTCTCCGCACAATGGGTGTTTGTTGAGAAGTAGTTGTGATGATATCCTGTACCTATGCAGAAAACATGGATGAGAGTCATCGCCGATATTGTCGCAGGAATTGCCGTGGTCACTTTACCGTGGTACGTGTCGATGGTGCTCATCGTGGTGCTCATCGTATATTATCCGCTCTACATCGAAGCGCTGTTTTTGGCCTTTCTCTTTGATATACTGTACGCGCGACAACTGACCTTTCCGTACACTGCGCTGTCGCTTGCGGCCATTCTCGTGCTCGCAGTCAGTTTTATCCGCCCTCGCATTCGCAGATGATTGCTTGGTTTTCATTTTTATTTTCTCATGTTCCACAGCGTCAAAAATTATTTTAAGAAAAAAACACGCACAAGCTACAAACCGATTGACCCGGATGAGATTTTTCTTGACTCGCAAAATTTGCCTGAATTCGATAAAAATCAATTCGAGGGACGCATCGAGCGACCGATCAGTAAGCGTGCTATCGGACTTGTGGCCGTGTTCATTTTTTTGCTCGGCAGTGTCTTCGTCTGGAAAATTTGGCAGTTACAGATTACTCAAGGTGTGGCCTATGCGGAAAAAAGCGCCAACAACAACCTGCGCTCGACTTTAATTTTTGCTGACCGTGGGCTGGTACTTGACCGCACCGGCGTGCCGTTGGCCTGGAACGAAATCAACACTTCCACATCGTCATCTTTTTCTCTGCGAGCATATGCCACGTCGACCGGATTTTCCACAACCATCGGCTACATCAAATATCCATCGAAAGATTCCTCCGGTTTTTACATCGATGACTCATTCACGGCAAAAGACGGTTTGGAAAAAATATATAACTCTCAACTGACCGGTATCGACGGCGAGAAAATCGTCGAGACTGACGCAGTTGGGAACACAGTGTCGGAAAGCGTCGTCCAGGCACCGCAAAATGGAGAGAACCTGCAACTTTCCATCGACGCAAAAATGCAGAAAAAGTTGTACCAGTCGATGCTCGATGTCGCTCAGATTGCCGGATACAAAGGTGGCGCTGGCGTCATTATGGACGTGCGCACAGGGGAAATTATCGCCAGCGCAAATTTTCCGGAATATGAATCACAGACGATGACCGACGGTGGTGACTCGTCGCTCATTCAATCGTGGATCGACAGTTCGAACCATCCATTTCTCAACCGTGTTGTAGATGGTTTGTACACACCGGGTTCTATCGTCAAACCATATATTGCCATGGGCGTGCTCGACCAGCATGTTATCGACCCGAACGCTTCGATACTTTCCACCGGATCAATAAGTGTGCCAAACCCATATGACTCGGCACACCCGACCATTTTTGTCGACTGGAAACCGCAAGGATATGTCGACCTGCGTCATGCTCTCGCTGTTTCTTCCGACGTCTATTTCTACGAAGTCTCCGGCGGATATCATTACAACGGCATCAGTCAAAACGGTATCGGCATTGCAAACGTAGAGAAATACACTCGACTGTTCGGCTTCGGATCGACTACAGGTATCGACTTTCCTGGCGAGCTTGCCGGCATCATTCCGGATCCGGCCTGGAAAGCGGCAAATTTCGACGGCGAATCCTGGAAACTGGGCGACACATATCACACTGCTATCGGTCAGTACGGTTTCCAAGTCACACCCATCCAAGCCGTACGCGCGGTTTCGGCCATTGCCAACGGTGGCACACTTTTGACCCCGACATTTTTACTTAACCAAGTCCCACACATCGACGGGCACGTCGGTCTCGATCCGTCGTATTACCAAATAGTTCGCGAAGGTATGCGACTTGGCGTGACAGAAGGCACATCGGTGCACTTGAACGAACCGTTTGTTCAAGTTGCCGCCAAAACCGGAACAGCGCAACTCGGCGTCTTGAAAAACGAAGTGAACTCCTGGGTCACCGGTTTTTGGCCATACGACAATCCGCACTATGCCTTCGCAGTGGTGATGGAACGCGGCTCCTCGACCAACCAATTTAGCTCAACCCTCGTCATGAAGGAAATGTTCGATTGGATGGGAATTTACGCGACAAATTATTTGAAATAGTCCAAATTTTAATCTTTGACGAACGGCACATTTTTGTGTATACTGCGCGTAATTATTTATATTAAATTTAAACACACATGGATCAAAACGAATATTTAACGCAGGAAAAGTTTGATGAGTTTACAAAAGAACTAGCGCATCTCAAAGGCACGCGACGCAAGGAAATCGCCGAACAGCTCGAGTACGCCAAGGCGCTCGGCGACCTTTCCGAAAACGCCGAATACCACGAAGCGCGCGAAACGCAAGGAAACATCGAGGACCGTATTGCTCACCTCGAGTCGCTTTTGAAAAACGCCCAGATTGTGTCCGACAAGGGCACACACACTGCAGTCAGCATCGGTTCCGTCGTGACAGTGGAAAAAGACAGCAAACGAAACACATACACTATCGTTGGATCGGAAGAGTCGAATGTTACTGCCAACAAAATATCCATTCGATCTCCGTTCGGCCAGGCAATTCTCGGCAAGAAAAAAGGCGATGTATTTTCATTTACCGCGCCAAATGGCGAACTTTCATACACCTTGGTGGATATCAAATAGACTGACTGGCGGGAAATATAGTATACTGAAAGCGGACGACCATACGTTGTCCGGTTTCATTTGTTTGTCAATTTATCAGATTATTATTTTATTATTTTATGTCTACACTTCTTAAAATAGTTGTCGCCATTATTATCATTGGCGCAATAGTTTGGGCCTTTATGGCATATAGTCAGCACAGTCAAATACCAACACCGAATCCAGCTACGTCGACGCAAATCATGAACACACAAACAGCGCCAAGCACTCAGACTGCGGCGGCAACAACCGCGACGGCGCCGAGCGACACTTCTGAT
>CAYNFW010000038.1:0-5540 GCA_964396805.1 uncultured Candidatus Saccharibacteria bacterium
ATAAAAAGACCTGTCTCGTGAACATCGCGCGGGGTCATGGCATATTTTGCACCGACTGCCCACACCGGTTCGTATGCTACGACCACATGGTTTAGCGATTTTCGCGACACATCCCGAAGCGCCGAGAAAAGTTGTCCGCGAAGAAATGCCAAGTAGTCCCCGTTATGGTCACGTTTTGCCTCGCCGATACACACAATCGCCGTCATCCCCTCGCCAACCACCGCCCGCACTTTTTTGTTGACTACCTCGTCCGTTTCGCCACGCGCTCGTCGCTCCGAATGTCCGACAATAACCATACTCACCTTAAAATCCGGCAATTGTGCGAAACTTACCTCGCCGGTGTACGCACCCAACGTCTCGGCAAATGCATCCTGCGCACCAAGCAACACAGTCTTACTCGTCACACCGGTCAGTGCGCTCGACAGCACCGGTAGGTACACAAACGGTGGACAGAGCACCACTTCTATTTTT
Organism: uncultured Candidatus Saccharibacteria bacterium; assembly: GCA_964396805.1. Lineage (GTDB taxonomy): Bacteria > Patescibacteriota > Minisyncoccia > Phycocordibacterales > DATDWN01 > CAYNFW01. Next base: position 472 of record CAYNFW010000038.1, read on the forward strand.
TTAGTCTCTAGGGCACGCATACCGAGTCTCACATCCCCGGCAATCTTCCGCGCCTCCGCCACCGTTACCGGATTCATCTTCCAATTTCCCACCACAAGTTTTTTTAGCTTTTTCATACCATATATAGTATCACGCCGACCCACATCCCCGCCAAGCTGGACAGAAACCAAAAATATCTTTCTATAAAAGCGAAAAATCCTACGGTATCTCGCCCCACGAAATGATTTGGTAGCTACTTGAGGTCAGCGGAAAACTTGGTGGTGGACCGAAGAGGAAATTGCCGTCGTATGATGCCGGTTGGCTGGCATACCCACTGTTTCCTCCGCCACTATAGTAAAAATATCCCTGACCGTTTGAAGCAAACATACCATAGGTGGTCAATGATGTGCGAAGATCGTATGAAGCTCCGCATCCATTGTAATAATAGCGTATAGTTTTGCCGTTTTGAGCGATAATCGCACCATCAATAGTCAAATTGGCGGCACTTGCCATACCGACCAGAAAATTTCCTTGCGCGATGAGACCGATAGCATCGGTACCGTCAAAATTTGTATATATGAGATTATTATTTACGATAATATTTTTGTAGGTTGCCGAGTTAACGGGAAAAGCACCGGCGGCGATGGTCAGACGGGCACTGTTGATTTGTCCTTCTATCCAGACATGATCCTCGAAAAACATCAGACCGTTTGCCGGAAACGGATAGTTGCCGAGAAGTGTCGCAGCTCCACCAGTCGGTGCCCCGTTCGGCACGTCATTTTTTATACTCCATGTTCCCCAACCGGTCTGACCCTGCGAGTTTGTGCACCCACCTGGCGTCGAGAGAAGCGAATTCACCTTATATAAATCGAATGTGTCGTTAGTTTTCAATACGACCTTGTATCCTTGTCCGCCGGATGCCGCACGATAGAAACCGCTGGCCTGTGCGTTGGCTTTGATTGCCGAAAGATCGCTGGTGATACTGCTAAAGTCTACCGCAGGCACTGGAAACTGGCGTCCGCTGACGAACACGTCCGGGCGGTTTGGCACAGAGGCGGGCGGCGTCGGATCGGCCGGACTGACTGAAGTATATACGCCAAAATGGTTTGAACCATCATTAAATGTGGACACTGCACTTGTCACCACATTGTGCGCGATAGGCTGAGCGCCGGAACCGCAGGCAAAAAATCCGACACCGACATTTGAGTGAATCGGCCCGAACACTTCGTCGCCGCAACCGTAATACACCACGGCATTGGTCACCATGGCATATTTTGCGAGCGACGGAATACCAAGCTGAACTTTCAATGTGCGGTGTACGGTCGGATCAGCGACGATCGTGCCACGCGAAACAATAGTAACCAATGTCGAACCGGTTATCGGAGGCGTGATGGTCAGTGTAAAGGCACCAATATCGTTGCCGTCTTTGTCGTAGAACTGATGCACATACGGGCCGGTTGATGTTGCGTTGCCGTCTTTGTAATCGCCCGAAGCATGCGCCAAATGCCAGCGGTAATAGTCTTCACCCGCTTCAGCGATGAGCATAGCTTGCTCTCGCTCAAGTGCTAGACGAGACGCTTTGATGTTAACCGCCGCCCACGAAATGAGTGCACCAATCATAACAATGGCGATTGAACCGAACACAATGGCCTCGACAAGTAGAATGCCGGATTGCTTATTTCTTCGACCAAAGATATTGCAAATATTTTTTTTCATTGATTGTCCTTTAAGTTTCGAAGCATCACTTGCGAAGTCACGACGAGTTTGGACGGTGACCGGAGGGGATTTGCATCAATAATAACAGTAATTTGTACCAATCGAACAGACGGAATATTTACCGGCTGAGCAAGCGGTGACGATGTTCCCGCGTATGTCGAAGGATAGTATTGAAAAATCGGCAGTGTCGAGCTTGCGACAACCGAACTGATCAGTGTTGTGACCACTTCGTTGGCTTGGTTGTACGAGAGCGGACTACCGGTCGGCACAACAACACCTTTTTTGATTGTGTTTCCGCTCAAAAAATACCGCACTTGTTCGGCTGTACCATTGCCGTTGATATCGGAATAAAATGTGATAGCACTTGTGCTTGCCAACACAATGGGATACGACCCGACCGCTGACTGAGTTGCCTTACGCAGTTCAGTTACCATTGTTCGCACCACTTCACGTCCACCGAGTTGTGCGTTCAAACTAAACTGGAGTGTGTCGTCAAGTGAAATGACATCCTTCTCGAATGCGGTCAGAACTCCAATAACCATGGTAAGGATAGCCAAACTAACAAGTAGTTCGACGAGAGAAAACCCAGCTCTGTGACGGTGACGTGTCATATGTATGTTTAGTTGGGTACCATGATAATGTCCTGGTTCATCCATCCAGAATTCACATTAATGGATTGGGTCGTCGAGGCATAACCGTTTTTTGAAACCTGTACCGTGTATAAGCCAGATGATAACCCGCTGAAAGCGACCTGACCGGGAGGTGTGCACGCAGATGTAAACGTGAACGAAACATCGGAAATATCCGGGGTGACCGTGGTCGAAGCGGTACTTTCAAAAAGTTTGTACCTGAAATATTGATTACCATTGTTCAGTGGATTTATATTTTGATTGGAACTTGTGTAATAGGTGCTTGCCGTACCGTCCGGTCCGGCAAAATTCCACGTTGCACCGTCGTCATTGGTCGCCACCTGAAAACCGATCGATGTTGCGCCTGTAGCCGGCGGCTGACTGCCCGGTAGCCAACCAATCGTTTGGAAATTACTGGCCGAACCAGTATCAAATGAAGATGACGTCAGCTGTCCACTGGCCACATAATTTCCAAATATCTTTTTGAGTACCATATCGCCCGCTGGAGCGTTCGTTTCGATGTTTCCGTTCATTGCAAAATACTGACTCGTTGGAATAGTTGACGTTGCTTGACCCGCCCCACCGGACCAATCGGTTTGTGTCAACACGCCGAGACCAGTGGTTTGGGTAGACGAATAACCGGCTTTTGTCACTGTGACAGTCGCGCCGGACAGAGGACCGTTACTGGCGGAGCTATCGCGGACAGTAATAAGAAGCGTGTCGGGATTTTTTGGAGCGACAATCAACTGAACGGCTTGTGTGGCATTCGGTGCCAAACTGACGGGAGAAAGTGGGTTTATACCCACCACATCGTACGAACCATCAATACCGACAATAGCATATGAGTCCCATTCGAGATTATTGATCGCCAGTGCGCCGGTACTGTCTGTTATTTTACTCTGATTATATTTATAGACTGCGGGCGTACCAAGCAGTTTACTGCCGGTGAGCTGGAAATCCATACTGGACACAGGACTGCATATGGCCGTTTCCGAGTTGACCGTCATTGTGCTCAGCTTGTCAATGCTAAAACTGACCGACGTAACTTGTTGAACGGCCACTGTGGCGTTGGGTTTAACTGGATTTGGGTTGGAAACAGACGATGTTGCCGTACCGTCAGTTGAATAACCCGGTTTGGTTACCGTTATTTGATACGCATTCACACCTGGAGGTGCGTCGACAATTTCAAGCAGGCCGGATACGTTCGTCACATCGTCAATGGTGATTGTCGGACTGACCTGACTATTGACCACATGTACATTTGCATTCTCAATCGGATTCCCATTGGCATCAAATACTTTTATAAACAACGCGCCGTTTGTCGAAGCAGTTTCGAGACCTTTCGGAGCGACTGTTGTTGTCACAACAACCGGTACAAAATTGTGACACGCCGCGCATCCGACATCAATTTCCACCGACTTATAATCTGCCGGCGTCGTGTCATTCGGCGTACCGCCAAGTGTACCGTCAAAAGGGTCATCTATGTTTCTGATATATGTTGTCAGTGTAAACACATTCGAATCGCGCGTGAGTGTTTGTGTGTGAGAAAGCACACCATTGGGAATACCGTTCAAAATACCGACTTCCGAATATGGCATATTGCGGATGATTTCAAGTTGTTCGTCAATCAAATCGACCGCATCGAGTTTTGCGCGACTGGTATATACGATGTTAAAAATCGATGTGTACGCGCCGTACACTGCAAAGATAATGACTGTAAAAACGGCCACGCCGACAACAACTTCGATAAGACTGAAACCACGAATATGTTTTGTTATCGAGGGATATTTTTTCACAAAATTTGTATGAAAATTCTAAATCGAATTTGCTAGAGAATATGTCGGCGAGAGCATCGAAATGGCAAAAAATCCGACGGCCGCACCGATAACTATCATGAGCAGAGGTTCGATAATCGACGACATGTCTTTCGTTTTCTGATCTACTTCCTCCTCGTAAAACTGAGCGACGGAGAGAAGCATCTCGCCGATTTTGCCCGTTTCCTCGCCGACAGCCACCATTTCACCGACAAAAAGCGGATAGAGTTTGTCGTGTGACAAAAAGATAGAGGAGATTTGATCGCCTTTTTGAATGGTGTTTTGAATTTCCTCGAGCACTTCGCGGTAGTATGAGTTCTGAATAACTTCCTTTGTCACGCCGATTGCCACGACAATGTCAACACCGGACGAAAGCAGAGACGAGAGTGTGCGAGCGGTACGGGCGGCATTGACCTGCTTAACCATCTCGCCGATAATCGGAAAATAAATGGAAACAGTGTCTACCATACGCTGGCCTTTTTTTGTGCGAAAAGCCGCGACACCGAGAAATCCGATAACCACCAAACCGAGTATTAAAGGAAGATAATCATTTTTCAAAATATTACTGATGGAAATAATCAGCCGAGTGGACCACGGCAATTGCACGCCAAGACCGGTAAAGGTGGCGGTGAGCGTCGGCACCATATAGACCATCATAAGCACCCCAATGACTATCATAAGTGAAAAAATAACGGCCGGATACATCATGGCGCCTTTTATTTTTTTGTTCAGTAGGTACGTTTTTTCCATCTGCATTGCCACGTTTTTCAACGCAACCGCCAAGTTGCCCGATTCTTCCCCCGCTTTGACCATTGAAACAAAAAGTTGTGAGAACACACGCGGATATTTCTGCATCGACTCGGAAAGTGTCACGCCTTTTGACAGCGATTCATTCAAACTGGCGAGCACCTCCTTGAGTGTTCCCTTACTT
>CAYNFW010000039.1:0-5106 GCA_964396805.1 uncultured Candidatus Saccharibacteria bacterium
TAATGCCGCCGATGAGGTCGGGATTCCATTTCTCGCTCGTACTACCGAGTTAACTTTCGAGATCGGCCTAGACGGTCGGTTCGATAGTGGTGACAATATCCCCTTCGTTTTCGGTTGAGGTAGCGTTGCCGAGGTCGGAAAAAATCTGAGCGAAAAAGTTGACGTATGCGTCATCCGTGCGCTCGAGCACAGAGTCGTATTGTCTCTCGAGGCCGTAGCGTCCGGCCAGTGTGTCGCCCTGGTAGCCGACGATACCGATGGTTTGGGCGGCCGAGTTGTTGCTTGGGTAAAAACGCCAACGGTCGCTGTATGCGTTCAGACCGGCGATTTTCAAAGTGGCAATTTTTGTGCCGATGTCAGTTGAGACATGTGTGGCGATTTCTTCATATGGATCGCTTTGCTTTGTGGCTTTTGCCATGAAGGTGTCGTGGTCAACCGGCATGATGGCGTTAAGTTGCGCATATACCGCTTCCGGATTTTTCAAAATTTCGGGGTTCACGGCAACGGTGAAGCCAGACTGGAGTGTCGCGGCCGAGAGGAGCGAGCCGTCCTTGTTTTGAAAATATATTATTCCGCGGCTAAAAATATTTCCGCTTGTCGACATGTATTGGTGGTTCGCTTTCTGAACGTACAGGTCGTTGTCGACGATTTGCAACAAATACAATTTGCCGATAAGTACGAGACCGAACAAAAAAATGGCAATAGAAATAAGCCGTATTCTGGTTATTACGTATGACTTCATTGCATTCAGTATATCAGAACATTAGGCTATCGAGAAAGATACGAGAGTTGTTTGCTCGAGTCAAGCGAAATAAAGTTTTTCTCGGACACGTCGGTGAAGCCGAGCGAGTATGCATATGACAGAGTGATAGTGTTGCGCAAAGCGATGTATTGCGATTCTTCCGAACTGATGGAGTATGTCATTTGCGAAGCCTGGTTTTCCAAATTTTGCAGTGCGACTGTGTTGTGAATGGTCGTTGTCACCGAGTACATGTAAAACGCGGCGCAGAGAAGCAATATGCCGACAAGTGTCCAAAAAATATTTTTTTCCGTATTTAGTTGTAAAATTTTCTCTGTCATGTTTCGCGTTTATTAAGTCCTTGTTAAAATTCTCAGTTTTGCGCTTCGAGCTCTCGGATTTTCACTCGTTTCTTCGTCACTTGGTCTAATGGGTTTTTTGGTAATGCGTTTTCCTTTCTCCTCGTCTTCCATGTGTTTAAAAAATTGTTTGACCACTCTGTCTTCGAGGCTGTGGAATGAAATGACTGCCACTCTGCCGTGCGGTGCAAGTGTGTCAAACGACTTTCGGATTCCTTCTTTAAGCGCTTCGATTTCGTCGTTGACCGTGATGCGGAGCGCCTGAAAAGTTTTTGTCGCGGGGTGAATTTTTCGGTGATGGTAAAATTTCGGTGTGGCGGATTTAATGATGTCGACGAGTTCAAATGTGGTTTCAATCGGCTTTTTTTTCCGGTGGGAGATGATTGCCTTGGCGATTTTGTATGCGAATTTTTCTTCCCCGTAGCCTTCCAGTATCGCTCGGATGTTTTCTTCGTCCCAGTCATTGATAATTTCGCGCGCGGTCAAGTCCTCCTCCGCCACGTCTTTTTTGAATGACATATTGAGCGGTTCATCGCGCTGAAAAGAAAATCCGCGTCCTGAATCTTCAAACTGGTTTGACGACAATCCGATGTCGAGTAGAATTTTGTCCGCGTGTTCAATGTGTGCTTCGGCAAGTATGGTGTCAATGTGCCGGAAATTGCCTTGGATGAAGGTCACAGTAGCTTGTGATGATGCGATGCGTGGTGTGAGTCGTTCCGTCGCTCGCTCCAATGCCTCGCGGTCTGCGTCGATGGCAACAATTTTGACCTTATCTCCCCATCGTCTGACCACTTCCTCTGTGTGTCCCCCTCCGCCGAGTGTTCCGTCGATGAAGACATCTCCCTCGTGGAAATCTAATCCGTCAATCGCCTCATGTAAAAGAACTGTCTTGTGAATCATGGCTTTACAGTACGCCGACTTGCCCCAACTTTTCTGCAAGTGTGTCGGCCTGTTTTTCCACAACTTTTTTGTACTCACTCCATGTCTTCTCGTTCCAGATTTCCACGCGAGACGAAACGCCGATGACTACGACCTTGTTTTTTAAACAGGCGCGATCGCGCAAGAAATCCGGAATGAGAATGCGACCTATTGCATCAACGTCCACTTCCACCGCTCCAGCAAACATGAATCGGTTGAAACTTCTGTTGTCGGCTTGCAAGAGCGACGATTGATTCAATTGCTCTTCGATTTTTTGCCACTCTTTGTGGGTAAAAACGAACAGACATTGATCCAATCCCGGAGTGACCACAATTTTTTTCCCCATCTCCGTGCGAAACTTCGCTGGCAGCGAGATACGATTTTTGTCGTCGATGGAATGTGTGTACTCTCCGATTAACATCGTTCTATATGGGCGGGATGTTAGAGTGGTTTTTTTGTTTACCACTTCTTCCCACTTACTACGCATTATATACCACTCCTTCCCACCTGCAACCAGACTTATCCACTTTTCCATAGCAGAAAATGGATTGTGTAGGATGTAAAGAAAAACCGCAGGCTCGTGAGAGTCGGCGGGCCGCAGTTTTATAAATTGTAATTAAATTTACTCAGCCTTCGGGCGCATAAGTGGAAAAGTTTGCAGGTCGCGGATAGATTTGTCGCAAAGGATTGCAAAAAAGCGTTCGCCAAAGCCGTAGCCACATGTTGGTGGCATACCATATTCAAGCATCTCCACAAACTCCATATCAGACATCATCGCTTCAGTGTCCCCTCCTTCGAGCAGTTTTTTCTGTTCGTCAAAACGTCTTTTTTGGTCAAGCGGGTCGTTTAGTTCCGAGTATCCTTTGCCAATTTCACTGCCGGCAATAATCGGCTGGAATATTTGGACAGTTTTTCCGTCAGGGTTGCTTTTGGCAAGAGGTCCGACAAGCGCAGGATGATTTATAAGAAAGGCCGGACCAGAAATATTTTTGCGGCAGTATTTCCAAAGTGTGTCAGTCAGTCTCTCGCGGTTTGTGCCGTCGTATTTCACGCCAAGTTCCGAAAGTTTCTCCATGATTTCCTTGTCGTTTGCTGAATTCAAATCGATATCCGTTTGCTTTTTGACTTCCTCGGTGTAGTCAATGCGTTTCCATTCGTCCGCAAGGTCAAAGGTGTGTCCTCGCGATGTGAATTTTGTTGTGCAAAAAACTTTTTCTGCAATTTCTAGAAATAAATCATGCACTAGTTTCATTCCGTCATCAAAATCAGAAAAAGCGGAGTAGAATTCCATATTCGTAAACTCTTGGGCGTGCTCGGGCGAAGTACCTTCATTTCTGTAGACACGACCAATCTCAAATGTACGTGCAAAACCGCCTGCCATAAGGCGTTTCTGCCAAAGTTCGCCGACGGAAATGCGCAGGTACACATCGAGGTCGTAGTCGTTGTGGTGCGTAGCAAAAGGCGTGGCCTCGGCACCGCCGGTGGTTACTTCAAGTGTCGGCGTTTCCACTTCCAAAAATCCTTCACGTTTTAAAAATTCTCGCGTTGTGTCCCAGAATTTGCTTTTCTTGACCATCAAGTCACGAAGCTCGGGGTTCATGAGAAAATCGAGGTATCTCTTGCGGTATCGCTCATCGGTATCCTGCAGGCCGTGCCATTTTTCAGGTAGTGGAAGGAGTGACTTCCCTGCCATTGTCCAACTAGACGTCATGACGGACTGTTCTCCGCGATCGGAGAGCATCGGCACGCCAGTGACAGAAATGAAATCACCGATGTCTACAGTTTCTGTAAAAAGTAAAAATAATTCCTCATTTAAAACATCTTTTTTGAAAATTGCTTGAATTTTTTCCGTACCATCAAAAAGTACGACAAAAAGTATTGCACCTTGTCCGCGAATTGCCATAACACGTCCGGCTACCGAGATCGGCTTCTCTGCTTTTGCATGTGTGTCAAAATCCGTCTTCAGTGTTGCTACGGGAAAGTCTCGTGGAACTTTTGCCGGATATGGGTTAATGCCCTTCGCTTTCAAAATCTCGATTTTTTGCAACCGTGCCGAGCGGATTTCTTCAAGTGATGCCATGTGTTTATGATAGCATTTCGGTGTCTATGAGTAAAATCTCCCTTGATCACAACATTTTTGTCATCGGAATAATTTTCTGGTGAAAATTTTATTGTACCGATGTAGTTGTCGTCGCGCCGGCTTTCACCCCGCCAAGCGACTTGATGCCGGTGATGATTTGTGCTGCGTCACTCCGAGCAGTTTTCAAGTCAGACTGGGCTGTTTTTATGTCAGTGCGCGCAGTTGTGAAGGCTTGTTTGTTCGTCTGGATCACTGCTTGGTCGCCGTTGTCGGGCTGGAGAGATGCCGTCGCCGAAACTGCCGCATCTGCCTGTGTTTTGGCATCTACCGACTTTGTATTGTAGTCCGCGAGTAGAGTGTTGAGCGTCGTTGTGTCCTTGCCCGCATTTTCAAGTGCCATCAGTCGTGTCTGGAGTTTACTGCCGACCGTCGCCATGATGGTGACTGTCGTGTCAATGGCATCTGCCGTTGCCGCCACATGTGCTTGTGGTACGACGAGCATGAAGATGCGGTAGGATTTTGTTATCGACTGCACGTCTGTTTTGAGAGTTGTCACGTCCGTATCAGCACTGACTTTCGCTGCGAGCGTGTTCATCGCCGTGATTTGTGTCTGAAGCGTATTGGACAAATTTGTTTTTTCGTCAGCTGACAGTCGCACTAGGGTATTGATTTTTGACAATACCTGGTTCATCAGCATGACACGTCGAGTGATTTCTTGTTCGGCACGATTTTTCAGATTGGTGATTCGAGCAGCAAGTGCTGTTGCGGCCTTCGTACTGGACGCGGTTGCGCTAACAGATGCACGTGCGCCAATTGCCGCCGCTGTTTGATCACCGAGTTGTACCGACATCGCCTGCGCGGACTGTACCGCGACACATACGAGTGCTAAGAGGATAAGTGATGCGAGAAAAGTATATTTTTTCATAGTGGTGAGAATATTATTGACCCTGTTGTACCGGCGTATCATTGAGACTCTGGTCGATCCCCGCAGAGTTTGTGCTGACTGTGTT
>CAYNFW010000040.1:0-5102 GCA_964396805.1 uncultured Candidatus Saccharibacteria bacterium
GTATGTCAGCAAAACCCATCACTCCAAGACCACTGGCACGGTTTTCTCGATCACTTTTTGCCGCCTCTTTGATTGGCAATACATTGATATCGATGAGGTTATCCAATTGTCGCACAGCAAGACGAGTTGATTCCTCGAGTCGCGACCAGTTGATTTCCTTATTGCGAAGGTGTGTGACAAGATTGATGGATGCGAGGTTGCAGACGGCAATATTTTCTCTGTCTTGGGGCAAACAAATCTCGGTACAGAGATTACTCATATGTATCGTGCCGGTATTATTATTGAGTGCACGCAGATTGACCGTATCCTTCCAGGTCAGCCACGGGTGCGACGTCGTTTGAAGCGAAACAAGAATTTTTCTATACAGTTCGTTGGCGGGCATTTTCTTGTACAGCCTCAATTTTCCCGCCTCTGCTATATCGATGTATTCCGCATATCGTTTTGAAAACGCTTTGCCATACAGTTCACCGAGGTCAGGCGTTTCATTCGGGTCAAAGAGATACCAGTCATCACCTGCTTTGGCACGCTTCATAAACTCATCTGAAATCCATACGGCAGTATTCGCAGTACGCATACGCATATAGTCATCTCCACCATTTTGTTTCCAATCGAGAAATTCGGGAAAATCATGGTGCCAGTTTTCCATGTACAAACACATTGCCCCGACTTTTTTACCCCCGCGAATAACCGCGCGCACGGCCGTATCCATTATTTTCGCAAACGGTGTTGGACCGGATGATGTACCGTTATTTGACTTGAGCGGAGAGCCGGAGGCGCGAAGTTTTGAGAGGGAAACACCCAGACCTCCGGATGCTTTAGACAAAATTAAAATGTCTGACACCGACTTAGCGATATGTTCCATGTCATCGTGAACTTCCATAAGAAAACAGTTTGAAAGCGGTGGGTTGGGCGTACCTGCAGAAAGATTTGTTGAGCCGGCTGCGATATATTCCATCCGCGACATTTTGTTGTAGAACTTCTTGGCTTGTTCTGTCGGATTTTTTTCATTGTATGACAAACCCATGGCGATACGCATAAAAAAATATTGTGGAGTTTCCATCGGTTGAGTCACTTTTTTCATCGAGTAGCGTTTGAGAAGCCCGTCCAATCCTGCGTAGGTGAACAGCTCGTCTCGCTCGAGCACCAGTGCGTCTGCCAGCGCTTCAAGGTCAAACTTTTCACCCATCTGCGCGTCGAGACGTTTCTCTGCAATGCCATTTTTGATGTATGTGAGAAAACCATCGCGGTGCTTTTCGTTGAGATCGAGTGCGTCGTCTTTGTCATATTCCCCCACCACTTTTCGATACACCGTTTTGAGCAAGAGCCGGACGGCCACGAGATCGTACTCAATGTCTTCCTTTATGTTCTGTACTGCCGCGTTTATGGTTGCCTGGTCCATTTCTTCCGTAGTCATACCATCATAGAGCGTCAACTGCGTCTCGGTGGCGATTTGGGTCACTTTTGCCACCGGATCAAACAGCCCACGGCATGCCCGCTCGATGGAACGGTTGATTTTGTCCGCGTTGAATGGCACTTTCGTGCCGTCGTGTCGTGTGACGGTGATGTTCATAGTGGGAAGAAGTTAAAATGATAATTTTCCGGCTCTTTTTTGAAAAAATTAGCGATTTTTTCTCATAATCGAGCAAAAATCGCAAAAATTCTAAAATTGTTCGTTTATTGTACTCTATTTTTTCTGAAAAATCTGTGGATAAGTGCTCCATTTACCACCCACAAAATGAATGCAAAGCGATGTCAAAACCTCCCTCAAACACAGTAGTGACGAAGTGGTCTCGGAACTACTGTGTTTGAGGGAGGTTTCTAATTTTTCAGCAGTATGATCCTATACATCTCGATTACTGCGATAAAGACAGAGAGAATAAGCGGGCCAAATATGAAGCCGAGAGGGCCAAATGTGATGATACCCCCAAGAATGGAAAGAAGAACAAAAATAGGCGACGCGTCGAGTCCTCTGCCGAAAAAATAGGTTGTTAGGAGATTGTCAATAAAGAAAATGATGACCACGCCAGCAGAAGCCAGGCCAATTGCCGGGATAATGTGACCTGTCAGGAAAAGGTAGGCGACTGCGGGCGCAAAACCAAACAGTGTGCCCAGTCCGGGAATTGCACCGATGATTCCAGCTAGAGAACCCCACAAGATTGAGTTGGAAATGCCAAAGCTGTAAAAAGCGATGGTTAAAAGTATCCAGCGAATGATAGCTACAAAGAGTGTCCCGCGAATAACCGAGTTGATGGTTTTGTGCACCGCGTGAACGATTTCTTTGGTATGTTCCTTTTCAAACGGACTGAGTTCAATGATACCTTGGAGAATAGTTTCGCCGTCGCGCAGGAAGAAAAAGAAGGCAAACAAAAGGAAAAATGTTTGGAACAAAATGTATGCTGTCTGGGAAATTAAACCGGCGAAATTAGTGGAGATAAAACTGAAGAGCTTGTCGGTGTAGTCCGAAATATTGAAGGAAAAATTCGGGAAAAAATGCTGAATGGGAAGCTCGAGCGCTGTTTGCACCTTGAGCATCTCCACGGATTGGCCGTGTTGACCCATGACAAAAAAATTTTGAGCGTCACGGAAAATTTGCATACCAATAAAAAGAAGCGGAATGACAATAAAAAGCAATACGATGAGTACCACGATACATGCGGAGGTGTTCCGCTCGCGAATGCCCATTTGGATGCGTGTATAGAGCGGATGAAGCAGGACGGACAAGACTGTAGCCAAAATAAGTATCGGAATAAAAGGCTTGTAGACAAAAAATGTCAGCACTGCGACTGTAAGAAAGAAAATAGCGAATGATGTTAATTCAAGTTTACTATGATTCATTTGGCTTTTGAGGACTTTTGGTCATACGACCACTACTCGTCTTCTGTGGTTGTCGTCTGTCGGCTTCCCTTTTCTTGAAAAAATACGACAAGAACGGCAGGCCGGAAAGTTTTTCCATGGCGTCCTCTATCTGTTTTGTAATCGTAGCTGATGTATTCTGAACATTACGTGAAATGCGTTCCAACTCACGAGTGATTTTGACCAGGTTTAATACAACGATGGAACATAGTACGCCGAGCACAATAATGGCGACAGAAATAACGAGATAGAAAAGTGTCTGCGAGAAAATGAGAGCCGTTTCCATGTTGTAATTATATCATACGTGTCACATAAAACAAACAAACAGAAGTACCCACCATGTGTGGATACTTCTGTTCTAAAACTGACGATATAAAACTACATCGACGACGACATTCCGCCTGCCGAACACTGTTTGCAGTTTTTCTTGTGCATAAATGCTTCGAGCAATGCAGAGAGACCGACAAGAATGTAAATCACTTTTGCCAGTGTCATGCCAAGATATGCCGCGAGATCCCAACCGGGAATGAGGCCGACGAGAAGCCAATTCAATCCCCCGATAACGAGGAGAATGAAGGCGATCATGTGTAATGCTTTCATAAAGATATATTCAAATTGAGTTATGGATATCGACCTTTGTATAAGTATACCGCATTTTATCATTTAACTGACAAGTGCTATCCACACTGTCTCATCTCCCGTATTTCTCAATGTTTTTTACGTGGTCGGCGTATGTTATGGCATAATACATTGTGCCGTTGCGTGCAGAAAAGAAGTATAGGTAGTCGGTAGCCGTCGGAGTGACGGCAGAACGAATGGAGTCCAAACCAGGGTTGTCTATCGGCGTCGGAGGCAAGCCTGTATGGATATATGTATTGTATGGTGAGTCGATTTTGAGATCCTGCGCGGTCAGTTGGTATGTATTTTTGCCGTTAATGTACATAAAGGTTGAATCAACCTGGAGAGGCATACCGAGCGCAAGGCGTTTCCAAAGAATACCAGCCACGATTTGCCTGTCGGCCGTCATCCTTGCCTCGCCTTCGAGAATAGAGGCCATAGTGATGATATCAGAAAGAGAAACATTGTTAGTCTGTTCAAAACCCTGCATAATAGGCATGAGTGATAAGGTTGACGTGTCGAAATTTGCACGCATAGTACGCACAACCGTGTCTGGCACCGCTAGAGGCGAGATAAAATATGTGTCGGGAAACAGATATCCCTCCTGACTTTTCGCTTCGATTAAAAATTGAGTCACGTCGAACCGCGGAATATGCATGCCGAGATACGCGGAGATTTGTGACGTATTCCAGCCCTCCGGAATGGTCACCTTAATCGGTTGAAGATGGAAACTGCCATGTATGAGCCGGTACGCCAAGGTGAACACTCCCTCCGGCTTGTCGAGAAGATAATCTCCGGCGATGACACCTTTCTCGCCACCAAACAAAATAACCGCACTACGAAAAACCAAAGGTGAGGAAATTACGTGCAACGTTTTCAATTCACCGGCTACGGAGATGAGGGACGCTCCTGATGAAACCGTTACGACCGAGCCCAAAGGAAAGTTTGTAAGTGGTTCAGTGAACGAGACATACGCCCACGAGGCAAGCACAGCCATTAAAAAAACAAAACCTCCTCGGAACTTTTGCTGTCGGGGAGCATCACGCAGTGCATGAAGACACGAGGGCAATAATATTTTCCTGCTGGAAAATATTCCGGCAACACGAGAGTAAAAGTTTCGGGGAGGTTTATCATCCATCACTGTGGCAGGTTAGCTGGCGCTTCGGCTTTCTTCGAACCAATACGCTCAACGGTCGGTGTCATCATCGTAATCTGGCCTGGGAAGTGGTACAGCGTCGCCAACTCCTCGGTGTTTAATACAAAATGCGGACGTTTGAAGGGAGAATAAAAATACATGCGACGTTTATAGGCATCCAAAAGGTCTTGTTTTGCTTCGTTTATGACTTTTGCCGGTCTCTTCTTCCAATTGAGCAGAAAAAATTTATATTCCGGCGTCGGTGCTCCGCGAGCTGGCCGACGCACTCGACCAACCCGAGGCCGGGCGCCGTGACGCCGTCAGCGCCGTCGTGGCGCGCCATCCGCGGTTCCTCGACGGCTGGGCGCAGCTGGGCCTGCTCGCCCGCGACGACGTCGAGGCCTATGCCGCGTTTCGCGTCGGCTACCACCGCGGGCTGGATCGTCTGCGCCAGAGCGGGTGGCGCGGATCGGGCTACGTCCGGTGGGTGCACGAG
>CAYNFW010000041.1:0-5083 GCA_964396805.1 uncultured Candidatus Saccharibacteria bacterium
CGCGCCTAGCATCTGAGACAATTTCTCTGATTTGTGTCGAAACGAATTAAAATAAACAATGACACGATCATCATACAAAGGACCATACGTTGACCCGCGAGTTTTGAAGAAAATCGAGGGTAAGAAACCGATTGAAACCGGCGTTATTAAAACGTGGTCGCGCGCATGCGTTATCGCGCCGGAAATGGTTGGGTTTAACTTTGGCGTGCACAACGGCAAGATTCACATCGAGGTGCTTGTGACAGAGGACATGGTTGGTCACCGACTGGGAGAGTTCTCACCGACCAAGAAATTCGTCAAACACGGAGGAAAGATGCAGAAGGAACTCGAACAGAAAAAGAAGGAGTCCGAGATTAGTGCCGCTCAAGCCGCCAAGGCGCCGGCCACGGGTGCCGCCGCTAAGAAATAATTCGGCACATATTTTAAAACCATCATGCCTACAGCAAAAGCAACACTTTCAAACTTCCGACAGTCTCCTCGCAAAATGCGAATGGTTGCTAACCTTGTGCGAGGCAAGGATGTTGCGCAGGCTCTCGTAAACTTGCAGTTCACGGAGAAAAAGGCTGCATTGCCGGTACGAAACTTGATTGCGTCGGCACTTGCCAATGCAAAGGCCATGGAGATGCCGACAGAGAATTTGGTTATTTCAAAAATAACGGTTGATGGTGGTACCATAATGTACCGACGCCGACCAGCTGCTCACGGCAGTGCACACCCCATTCGCAAGCGAACATCGGCCATTTTTGTGGAGCTTGGTGAGAACACAAAGACGAAAAAGGTGCGAATTCCGAAAGAGAAAATAAAATAATTCCATGACACACACCGTTCACCCATATTCACATAGACTTGGAATCATCCGCGACTGGAAGTCACGCTGGTTTGGTGCGGGCAAAAAATATAAAGAATTTTTGAAAAGTGATGTGCTTATCCGACTGTTTCTCGAGAAGAAACTGCGGGGTAATTACGTTGCTGATATTCAAATGGAGCGTGGCGAGAAAGTTCTGCGCATCATTATCGAGACATCACGTCCCGGTATGATTATCGGTCGCTCGGGCGATGGTGCGGTCAAGCTTCGAAACGAAGTGCTCACATACATGGCCAAAAACAAGCTCTCGGCAGGCAGTGAAAACAGTGACGTGAAGATTGACATCAAAGAAGTGCGTTCGCCGGAGTCAAACTCGACTATCGTGGCACAAATGATTGCCGATGGTTTGGAGAAACGTATGCCGTTTCGACGCGTGGTCAAATCAACGCTCGAAAAAGTGATGGCAAACCGCGATGTGCTCGGTGTGAAGATCGTCATCTCCGGAATTCTCGGAGGCAATTCGATGGCACGTACCGAAATGCACAAGAAAGGCCGAATTCCACTCCAGACATTCCGCGCGGACATTGACTACGCACATTACGAGGCACGGTTGCCACTCGGAAATGTCGGTATTAAAGTCTGGATCTACAAAGGAGAGATTTTCAATAAATAAAAACTACCATGTTAGTCCCAAAAAAAGTTAAATTTCGAAAATGGCAGACGATGCGCAAAAACGCCGACAAAGTCGGAACGGCTTCGCGCGGGGCGACGGTAGCGTTCGGTTCGTTTGGCATCAAAGCCATGCAGGGTGCGCGCATTCGCTCGAACCAACTCGAGGCGGGGCGAAAAGTTCTCTCGCGCACAATCGGCAAGACAGGCAAGTTATGGATTCGCGTTTTTCCCGATATGCCGTATACTTCGAAGCCGGCTGAAGTGAAGCTCGGAAAGGGTAAAGGGGATTTGGCTGGATACGTGGCCGCAGTCAAGCCGGGCACTATTATCTACGAGGTAGATGGTGTGACAGAAGCAGTAGCACGGGAAGCATTGCGAAAGTCCGGCACTAAACTACCGTTGAAGACTAAAATTATAGCGCGATAGCCATTCTTCAAAAATTTTTATGAAAATGAAAGAATTATCACAAAAGAATACGAAAGAACTCACCACACTACTTTCAGAAAAGCAGACGGCTTTGCGAACCTTTCGATTTGGCATTGCAGGCAGTAATTTGCGAAATGTGCGAGAAGGCCGAGCGATAAAAAAGGACATTGCGCGGATTCAGACTATGCAGAACAGCGCTCCCGTTGCAGAAGTTGCACCAAAAAACAAAGTTGCATAAAAATAATACAAAAACATGGAAGCTACAAATGTAAAAAAGAATAAAGTCATGACGGGTGTCGTTACTTCAGACAAAATGAAGGATACTATTGTCGTGTCAGTATCGCGTTTCGTCAAACATCCAAAATACGGCAAGTTCATTTCAATCGACAAAAAATTCAAAGCACACGATGCAGGTAACACAAAGAAAATCGGTGACAAAGTTTCGATAGAGGAGTGCGCGCCGATTTCAAAGGATAAAAAATTTCGACTTGTAACCGACATCACGGCATAACAAAACTACCATGATACAACCACGCACAATCGTTAAAATAGCAGACAACACCGGAGGCAAAATCGGTCGCATTTTCAAAGTGCTTGGTGCATCGAAAAAGCGATACGCTTCGATAGGTGAGATGGTTGTGCTGTCGATCCAAAAAGCTGAACCTCGCAAAGCAACAAAGAAAAAAGACGTGGTGTATGGTGTGGTGGTGCGACAGAAAGCGCCATTTCGACGCAAGGACGGCTCGTACATTCGGTTTGACGAAAACGCAGTGGTCATCGTCATGAAAGACAAGAAAGAGCCGGTTGCCGGTCGCGTCTTCGGACCGATTCCACGAGAGATTGGCGAGGTTGGGTACCAGAAGATTATCTCGCTTGCGCCAGAAGTTGTGTAGTCAGTTGCACAGTTGCAGAAATCATCGCAAATTTTAAAACAAAAAAATGAACATCAAAAAAGGAGACAAAGTAATAGTGCTGACCGGCAAAGACAAGGGCAAAACAGGTACCGTTGCAAAAGCCATACCACAGGAAAACCGCATCGTGGTCAGTGGTATAAACGTTGCCAAAATTCACCGTAAGCCTCGAAAGAGTAGCGAGAAAGGACAAATCATCGAGCAAGCATCGCCGATCCATGTTTCGAACGTGAAGCTTGTCGAAGGTGCAGAGCGCAAAGTGAAGGCAAAGCCTGCAAAAGTTGAGAAGAAATCGAAGGTTGCAAAGAAATAGTGTCAGCATATAAAAAATATCATGGCTACAAAATTTAAAAACATAAAAGAAAAAACTGCTGAGGCATACACGGCGCTTAAAGGTGAATTCGGCTACACGAACGTCATGCGAGCACCGAAGATACAAAAAGTAATTGTCTCCGCCGGCGTCGGTTCGTTCAAAGATAAAAAGAAAATCGACCTCGCCGAGGACCGTCTCATGAAAATCACCGGGCAGAAACCTGTTCGCAAAGGCGCCAAGGTCTCCGTGGCTGCATTCAAAGTTCGTCAGGGTGACCCTGTCGGTATGATGATCACACTCCGCGGTGCACGTATGTACGACTTTTTGGATAGATTGATAAATATTGCACTGCCTCGAACCAAAGACTTCCGCGGCATCTCGCCGACTGGTATTGACGAAATGGGTAACTATACACTCGGCATCCGCGAGAACACAATTTTCCCAGAGTCGTCCGACGAAGATTTGAAAGATGTGTTCGGCCTCGCAGTCACTGTTGTGACCAACGTCCACAACAAAAAGGAGACAAAAGCGTTCCTCACCCACCTCGGATTCCCATTTGCTCCAGATAAAGTCGCAGGGAAGAAATAGCCTTCGACAGTCTAGCTGAAACTCTCGTTTCTCACAATCAAACCAAAAACCAAAAAAACGCCTAGAAATAGGTATTTTTTGCACCCTCGCCACCATATTGACAAAATGGTATGGAATGGTGTACAATCTGATGCGGAATCACTGAACTGTGATCGCTAGAGGAAACTCTAGTCCATTCCTTGAACTAGGAGAGAATTATGTTTCGAAAAAAGCTTCCTGTACTTACTGCAAAGTTTTGCAAAGAAATTGAGGACGTGCGACTGGCTCTTGAAGTATTGAGTGGTCTACGTGTGTGTCTTGGGCAAGTGGATTTCAATACCGGTCGTGGTTTTGTCCGTGTCGGTGCAGAGGGAAAGAATATTTCTTTCTTCTTTGGTCGCAACAACCTACTGCAATTTTCATTTTGGAACGAAGTTGGCGAACCAAAAGAGTGGTATACTGCGTGGTTCGAGGCTACCGGAGAAGCTAGAGTGATCAAAGACTTCGACAACCCCTATAAACGTGGAGTACATAGTATGTGGTGGGTCGGCCGATCTGCAATAGATCGCTGGGAAGAACCACTTTTTTATGAAAGGGTTGAATATTGCGCCAAAATTCGTGGAATGTCAGTTGCAGAGTATCTCAACACAGCTGAATAAGGGAGAGGAGAAGGAAAAATGAAAAAAGTTCTATCAAGTTTAGTACTTGCATTAGTTGTGGTCATGGTGAGTTGCGGTGTTTTGGAAAACGACATTGAACACCGCTACGACAGGGAGGCAGAAATGGTTGTTCAGCTTGTGCGAAACAAACAGCCAGTTCCGCTTATCGAATGGCATCGGTTTTACGCGATGCTGACCACAACCGGCGAAGCACATATTCTGCGTAATACCTTGGAGAAAAAAGGTATTACGCAAGATGAAGTCAATGCCCTCTATAACATCAACAACTTCGTCGTAAAGATGAAGGAATAAATCAAACTCAACCCGTCACGACGGCTCGAATAGAGACCCGATCGGAGGCGGGTTTTTCTATTGTCTAAAAATTTTTTTTGTCTAAATATGCAATTAGCTGTTTGAAATATTCGTCAAAGTCAGAACGATTTTTTCGGAAATCTTTGATAAATTGTTTGTTGTCAACTGTTTCGTATTGGTGAACAATTCTGTTTCGCAGACCAACAACTTTGCCGATTTGTTGTGCAAATTCTTTTTCAAAAATGTGATTGTCGCTGAGGGTTTCAAATGTTCCTTGTAAGTCATCCGGTGTTTCGAGGTTTTGTTCTTTAATAATATGTTTATTGATATCGAGTACCGTATCTACAATAAGTTGTAAAAGTCGCTCGGCAATGTGTAGTTTCTCTGGAGAATGTAAAATCTCTTCATCTGTATGTTG
>CAYNFW010000042.1:0-4999 GCA_964396805.1 uncultured Candidatus Saccharibacteria bacterium
GCGACGAAGGATGCAGGAGCAATCGCCGGTCTCGAAGTACTGCGTATCATCAACGAACCGACCGCTGCGGCGCTTGCATACGGTTTTGACAAAGGCAAGAAAGAAGAGAAAATCGTGGTGTTCGACTTTGGAGGCGGAACGTTCGACGTGTCCGTGCTCGAGGTGGGGGATTCGGTTATCGAAGTGAAGTCAACCGACGGCGACTCGCATTTGGGAGGTAAAGACATTGACCAGAAAATCATAAATTATCTTGCGGATGAATTCAAAAAGGAATCCGGTATCGATCTGCGCTCTGACACACTCGCACTACAGCGACTCGATGAAGCGGCAGAAAAAGCCAAAATCGAACTCTCAACCGCGATGGAGAGCGAGGTGAACATTCCGTTCATTACGTCAGACGCATCAGGTCCGCGACACTTACTCATCAAGATCACTCGCGCAAAATTGGAAGAGCTCACAGCAGAGTTCATCGATCGCGCAATGGCCATCACCAAACGCGCCATGGAAGCGTCCGGTTTCAAAACATCCGACATTCAGGAAGTCATTCTCGTCGGTGGTCAGACACGCATGCCGAAAATGGCCGAGCGAGTGAAAGAGTATTTTAATAAGGAACCGAACAAAAGCATCAACCCGGATGAAGTTGTGGCACTCGGTGCGGCAATCCAGGGAGGAATTCTCGCCGGCGATGTCAAAGATATTTTGCTCCTCGACGTCATTCCGTTGTCGCTCGGCATCGAAACAATGGGTGGCGTGGCCACGAAACTTGTTGAACGAAATACAACGATTCCGGCATCACGGGCACAAACTTTCTCGACCGCGGCGGACAACCAGACGTCGGTAGAGATTCATATCGTCCAAGGAGAGCGTGCCATGGCGGCCGACAACAAGTCGCTTGGACGTTTTATTCTCGATGGTATTCCACCAGCACCACGCGGTATGCCGCAGGTGGAAGTGATGTTCGATGTGGATGCAAACGGTATCTTGTCTGTGAAAGCAAAGGATAAAGCGTCTGGCAAAGAGCAGTCAATACGCATTGAGGCGCGCTCGAGTTTGTCAAAAGATGAGATTGAGAAAATGCAAAAAGACGCCGAGATGCACGCCGCGGACGACTTGAAGAAAAAAGATATCGTGGAGGCAAAAAATATCGCCGAACAGCTTGTGTATACTGCAGAGAAATCACTGCGTGATGCGGGCGAGAAAGTACCAGCGGAAATGCGCGCGGGAATTGAGAATAAAATTACTGATGTAAAGAAGGCGAAAGAGGGTGAGGATATGGAGTTGATTAAAAAGACGACGACGGAGCTATCTACTGAGTTGTCGAAGATTGGTGAGATGATGAATAAAGCGTCACAGGAGTCTGCGCAACAATCGCAAACTCCGCCTGCCGACGGTCAAGTCAAGGATGCGGAGTTTACTGAAGAGAAAAAGCCAGAAGATACAAAATAGGTTTCAAAAAGTTTACTCTCAATCATCCGTCTCTCGAGACCATTCGTCGCTCCTGCGCGCGACTCACTTTGTGCTCGACCGCAATTTGTCAATGAGCCCGTTGTTACACACGGGTCGTTGACAAAACCATGCTTGCGGTTTGCGCAGTCTCTCGATTCGGATGCTCTCGATTAAACTTTTCTTCACAGCTTGATTATCGTGAAATGAATAAGCGCCGGTCGGATTTTTCCGGCTCGGCGCTTTTCTGATTATTTACTCGGCATTTGGGTGATACGACGTGGCTCTCGGAAGGGAGTCACGATTGCCAAGTAATTCACTCGATTGATGTCTATATCCCACGCGTCCGGGTCACCCCCGAACTGGGTGTACCCTGCTTCTTTGAGAGCGGTGCGGGCGTACTGCTTTTCTCGAAATTTTCCGTACATCTCCTCGTCATTGATTCTGATAGTGTATATCATCGCTGAATTCTCCTACTACCAAGATACCTAAAATACAAACTAAAGTCAAGTGTACGCGACGAGAAAAAATGCTAAAATAAACGCAATAAAAACATATGGCAAAAGATTATTATGACATTTTGGGGGTGAAAAAGGGGGCGGCGAAGGAGGAAATTAAAAAAGCCTTCAGGACTTTGGCGCACAAGTATCATCCGGACAAAAAAGACGGTAACGCCGACAAGTTCAAAGAGGTCAGCGAGGCGTATTCGGTGCTTGGGGATGATAATAAGCGTGCGCAGTACGACCAATTTGGTAGTAACTTCAATTCTGCCGGGGCAGGTGGTTTTAACGGTCAGCAGGGCGGGGGATTTGGAGGCTTCGGTGACTTTGACTTTTCACAATTTACACAAGGCGCGCAGGGCGGGGGATTTGAGTTTGACCTCGGCGACATTTTCGGCGATGTCTTTGGTGGTGGCCGACGACGTTCACAACAGGTGCGTGGTCGTGATATTTCCATCGACATCGAACTTTCGTTCGAGGATTCGATTTTTGGCACTGAGCGCAGTGTTTTGCTCAACAAAGTTTCCCACTGTGACGTCTGTCACGGTACCGGCGCGGAGAAGGGAAGCGAAATGGTGACTTGCACAACCTGCAACGGCAAGGGTACCCTTCGTGATGTCCGTCAGACCATTCTCGGACAGATTCAAACCTCGCGAACCTGCGAAACGTGTCACGGCTCCGGCAAAATTCCAAAAGAAAAGTGTAAAAACTGCCGCGGTACGGGTGTTTTGAAACGCGAAACGGAAATCAAAGTCAAAATTCCTGCCGGTATCGACTCGGGCGAGGTGCTTCGACTGTCCGGCCAGGGCGAAGCGGTTGCTGGTGGCCAGGCAGGGGATTTGTATATTAAAGTGTACGTCAAAAAACATCCGACTTTCCGCAAGGAAGGCATCGATCTCGTCATGGATCAAAACGTCAAACTTTCCGATGCTCTCCTTGGTAGTCAAATGACCATTACCACACTCGAAGGTGCAATTAACGTCACTATTCCGGAAGGTGTCACACATGGCGAGGTTCTGCGCATCAAAGGCAAGGGTGTTCCGTATGAAAAAAACCGTCGCGGAGATATTCTCATTCGTGTGCACATCGCCATTCCAAAAAAAATTTCCCGCGAGGCCAAAAAACTTATCGAGGCTCTGAAAAAAGAAGGTATCTAACACATCCGGCAGTGTGGATAACTTTACATGCAAAATGCTGTACAATGTACGAAGCATCGTCGCAGTATTACAAGCTGTTTAACTTTATTGTTTATGAAATATACATATATACGCACAGTAACATTTTCGATACTTTCTTTTCTCGTGTTGCCTTTAGCCACGTTCGCGTTGTCGAACCTGACAGTTGCGACCGGACCAGATTGTGGTGGAGCCGGCACATGTACCACTCCACAACAAGTGCTCACAAACCAATCCAGCCTCTCCAGCCAGCCTGTTGAAAACAGAGTGGCGGCTAATTTTCTTATCACTATTCCTGCAGGCGAGGATGTCTATTTGAACAACCTTACTTTTACCACAACACTTGACTCCAGTTACTCGGCACCGACAGGTGGAGATGTGTTTATACAGAACCAAGGTATGTCCGCAGGACAGTCCGGTACAAATACCGGTGGCTACTTTGACTATGGTTCTCTCGGACAGACCAAATCGGCAAGTGGCGGTTCGGTTACAGTTACTCCAAACCTGGTCGGTCAAACACAAACCGGAACAGCAAATCTTCCCGCTAACGTGGCAAAACTCCGAGCGGGTAACACGTACCTTATCACGGCGACCGTTTACAACACACTTCCAGCCGGTGTTCCAAAAAGTTTAATCAGTCCCATTTCAAACCCTCACATTACACTCTCAGGTTGTTCCGTAACGGGTGCATCGAGTGGTTCAACGGCATCGTGTAATTCTGCAGATAGTGTTCCATTAAAGTTCACATATCCAGGTCGTTTTATTTTTACCTCCATTCAACCGAGAACGGGCACAAACGGTTCGCTTGTTTCTCCTGCAACCATCAAATGGGCGACAGATCTTCCAAGTTCCGAAACAGTGACACTCGAGCTTCGTGACGGAAACCAGGAAGTTAATGGTGAAGGCACACTTGTCAAAACGATTGCAACAAATGTCGCCAACACCGGCTCGTACATATGGTCATGGTCACCGAGCGATTTCCCAACAAACACCTTCTATATGATTGACTTGGTACCGACAAATACCAACTATCCGCGAGTGCACAGTCAACTTTCCGGTTTACAAACTATTAGTGGTGAACCTATTTGGATCTATATTAACAACGGCAGTGCTGGCGGCGTCGGTTCAGGAAGTCAGGGTGGTAGTAGTAATGCCTGTCCAGTTGGTTCCACTATGGTTGCCGGCGTGTGTCTCTCATCAACCACGTGTCCAACAGGTAGTTCTCTTGTAAACGGTGTGTGTGTTCAAAATACAATGTGTCCTGCTATTGATACGGTTGTAAACGGTATTTGTGTCGCTCCTCCACCGATAATGACGGGGCTCATGTGTAATCCTCCTGCCGGATATGCGTATCCAAACCAAACAGCGTCCAGTTGTGGGGGTCTTGAACCTGTCGGCACCACCACCCCTCCCTCCACCTCCAACCCCGTCACACTGAACATCCCCGGCACCACAGCACAACTGACTAGCGACCTCCGTCTCGGAGACAGTGGCACACAAGTGACACTCCTCACCCAAGCTCTGGTGAATGACGGAGAACTGTCCACCACACAGAGTACCTTCGACCAAACAGTCTTCAATGCAGTGGTGATCTACCAGGAGAAGTACGCAAGTGACATTCTCACTCCAGTTGGTCTGACACGAGGTAATGGCTTTGTCGGTACACAAACCCGAGCCAAGATGAACACACAACTTCTCTCTACCTACAACACTACCGCAGGTAACACAGGAGGTGTCATGACCACCAACCCGGCAACAGGCACAACAGGTACCACCAACACATCTACCATGTCCAATGCTCAGATCCTCACCTTGATCCAACAACTCCTTGCCACTGTTGCATCTCTGCAGGTGCAGTTGAATGCGTTGTTGGGGAAGTAA
>CAYNFW010000043.1:0-4954 GCA_964396805.1 uncultured Candidatus Saccharibacteria bacterium
GCACCGGACCGCCCTCGGGCGGTTTTGTGTTGTACGTCGGAATTGTGAAAGTTTTTTATATACCATATACTATGAGTGTGTTCCCGGACATGGTTGGCGGTCACACTCACAAATGATATTTGTTGGAGCTTCGTCACCGCCAACCATGCTTGGGCGCAATCAAAAATACTTCACAAGGCGTGAAGTATTTTTTTGAAAAATATCTGTGACAAAACTAGTTGAGAATAACTTTGTAGAAAAAATAATTTTCATAAATATTTTTCGAAAAAAAGTTATCCACACTTTTGTGTGAAATAAAATTGTATTTACTTTTTATTTGTTCGATAATTAACATAGGTCGGAAGAAGAAAAAATAATTTATTTTAAATTTTCTTCTACTTATTTATTAAAATAATTTTGTTACGTGTATGTGCAAACAACATACGTGTGACACACAATACAATGGCAGCAAAAAAGAAAGCAAAGAAAGCAGCAAAGAAGAAACGAGCATAGTTTCATTTCTGGCTAGCTAACTAGAAAAACAAAACTCCGTGTAATGCGGAGTTTTGTTTTTTGTGATAAAATGTTCAAGTTATGATTTCATTCATCGAGAAAATTATCGGCAACGATACGAGCCGGACGCTCAAGCGTCTCCAACCTACCATCGACAAGATAAACGCTTTGGAGAGCCATATTTCAGGTCTGTCCGATGTCGAGCTGAAGGGAAAAACCTCGGAGTTCAAGAAGAGATTGTCTGACGGAGAAACGCTCGACCAGATCTTGCCGGAGGCTTTTGCAGTGGTACGTGAAGCGGCCAAGCGAACGCGTGGCGAGCGTCATTTCGACGTCCAACTTTTGGGCGGTATTATTCTGCACGAAGGCGGTATTGCCGAGATGCGCACCGGAGAAGGCAAGACGCTCGTGGCCACATTGCCGGCGTATCTCAATGCGCTCACGGGAAAGGGCGTGCATATTGTCACGGTGAACGACTATCTCTCGCGACGCGACGCAGTGTGGATGGGACAAATATACGACCTGCTCGGCGTGTCTGTCGGTATTTTGAATCACGAAGAATCTTTTGTGTACGACTCGACACCTGTCGAGCTCGATGCAAAACGCGACGAGGTCGGATCATTCAAAGTGGTCACGGAGTTTTTGCGCAAAGTTGCTCGACGCGATGCGTATCTCGCGGACATTACCTATGGTACGAATAACGAGTTTGGTTTTGACTATCTCCGCGACAACATAGAATACGACAAACAAAATCTGCGCCAACGCGAGCACAACTACGCCATCGTGGACGAAATCGACTCTATTCTTATCGACGAAGCGCGTACCCCGCTCATTATTTCCGCGCCGTCGGCCGAGTCCGGCGATATGTACCGACAGTTTGCCGATATCGCCGGAAAGCTCGAGGAAGGTGAACACTATACCGTCGACGAAAAATTTAAAACCATTTCTTTGACCGATTCGGGTATCAGCCGTGTGGAAGAGATGCTCGGCATTGAAAATATGTACACGGACAAGGGTATTGCGTTCGTGCATCATCTCGAAACGGCGGTACGAGCGAGTGCGTTGTATAAAAAAGACAAGGACTATGTGGTCAAAGACAATGAGATTGTCATTGTGGATGAGTTTACTGGTCGCTTGCAACCAGGGCGACGTTGGTCGGAGGGCTTGCACCAAGCTATCGAGGCTAAAGAGCATGTAACGGTGCAAAAGGAGTCCAAAACATTCGCCTCGATCACGTTTCAAAACTATTTTCGATTATACAAAAAGCTATCCGGTATGACTGGTACTGCGCAAACCAGTTCGGAGGAATTTCACAAAGTGTACAGTCTGTCCGTTCTGCAAGTGCCGACAAACAAAACGACGGTGCGTGATGATCGCAATGATTTAATTTTTCAAACTGAGGCAGGCAAGTTCAAGGCTATCGCCCGCGAGGTAAAAGAACGATACATGAAAGGCCAGCCGGTACTCATCGGCACGGTGTCGATTCAGAAAAATGAGTTGCTCTCCGAGTATTTGAAGTCCGAAGGCGTGCCACACGAAGTTCTCAACGCCAAAAACCACTCTCGCGAGGGTGAGATTATTGCTCAGGCCGGCAAGAAAAAAGCGGTGACAATCGCCACAAACATGGCGGGCCGTGGCGTGGACGTCAAACTTGGCGGAAATCCCTCGACACCTGTCGAGCACGAGGAAGTAGTCGGACTCGGCGGCTTGTTTGTGCTCGGTACCGAACGTCACGATGCCCGACGCATCGATAATCAGCTTCGTGGGCGTTCCGGCCGACAAGGCGACCCTGGCGAGACGCAATTTTTTGTATCGATGGAAGATCATCTTATGCGCGTATTCGGCGGTGACGGTATAAAAAACATGATGGGCAAGCTTGGAATGCGCGATGACGAGCCCATCGAGAACCGTTTTATTACCAAGTCACTCGAAGGTGCTCAGGAGCGTATTGAAGGTTTTAACTTCGACGCGCGCAAACACGTACTCGAGTTTGACGATGTTTTGAACTTCCAACGCAAAATTTTTTACGGACGACGCAATGACGTGTTGTGCGGAGACGATGAAAAAACGATCGGGTATGTTCGCGAGATTTTGGAGACAAGCACGCCTGCCGTGTCAGAACATGGAACTTCCGAAAATATTGACTCCGATGCCAAAAAAGAAAATGACCAAAAAATAGCCGAAGCGACACCTGAGTATATTGTGGCTCTTCGTCGCACGATCCTTCAAACAATGGATATGTTTTGGATTGAGCATCTTGAGGTGATGGACTATATGCGTTCGTCGGTCAACCTCCGTGCCTACGGTCAGCGTGATCCGCTTGTGGAATACAAACGCGAGGGTTTGCGACTGTTCAAGGATATGGAGTGGAGTATCGGACAGGAAATTCTGAAACGTATTCCGATGATTGCGGCCAACACCGTGTTTATACAAGCACCGGTCAATGTCAGGGCGACGTTTGCTGACGATGGTATGGCGATGCCAACGGGAAATGGTGGTGGAAATGCCGGCACACTGAACGTTACCGCCGGAGCACCGCCCGTGCAATCGGCAGGTGTATCGGTCGGCATACCGTCCGCCCCACGCACTCTGTCCGGCGAAAAAATCGGCAGAAATGACGAATGTCCATGCGGTTCCGGAAAAAAGTGGAAAGCTTGTGGCTTAATGGACACAGAGGAACATCAGAAAAATATGTTGAAACATATGGCTTAAAATAAAGACAATTTTTGCTTGACAAATATTTTGTTTTATGATAGACTAGTAGCAGAAATCCTGACCGTATTGGCAGGTACATTGAAAAAAGGATGATACCGATGTCACCATTGGCTACGTCTACTAACGTCACATCTCGCGATCCGAAAGGTCTCCACTATATCCAAAAGTGTGAGGCAGTCTACAACAAGGCCGGCCTCGACGAGGACCGCGCACAACTGCTCAATGAGCATCCCGATTTCGCAAAAGAACTCGCGCATCTCATCGAAAAATGTTCGCAACAGGACAATCGCTTTGAACTCATCACGAGCTTTGAAGTGACCGTCCCGGCCGACTACGTTCACGACACTCGTCTGACAACCTTCGGCAAGGCAAACCGCAAGAAGTTCTACTACTACAATCCCGAACTGACCGACGCCAACTTCGCCAAGACGCCCGCGCTGGTCCCCGGCAAGAAATTCCTGGTGAAGGCTTTCCAAATCAACGGAACTCCTTCATCGGAAGACTGCCTCACCCAACTGCGACGTGTCAAAGCCACTCTCACCGGCGCACAAGGCGCCAGCTTGGCCTACGAACAGGCGAAGGACAAGCTCCCAGTTTCCCGGTGGTCTCTCTCCTTCGATGAGAAGGACAACCTTCCATTCGTTGACGGCTACCACAGGGTGCCGCACGTGTACCGGGACTCCGATGGCGATTTCAAGTTCTACCTCGACTACTTCGAGGATGACTGGTACGACTACTGCGTTCTCCTCGCTTTCTGCGACTTGCCCGCCGGCGAGGCATAGTCCTTGGACACTCGGTCACTCAATATTGTTCCTCGGATCCTTTGATCCTTTCCGCCCTGCTGGTCGCAACCAGCAGGGCTTTCCATATCTAAAAATTTTTCATATACTGATTTTGGATTTTCGATGTGAGCATATTACGAAAGTGATATGCTATCAAAATCTCGCAAGAGGGATCAACGAGTGTGGTGCATTGGGTACGCTTGATGCACGAGAGTTGCCTTTTCCGAAAAAAACAAAATAAGTCGGTGCATCATACTATCGAGCGAATCAGTTTTTACACACAAGGCTCGGCATGAAGTTCAGAGATTGGCTGGTGCTGGTCTCGGTGATATCGGACGGTATGATGTACATAGCTAGTGGATTCATTGACGGCTACCACAGGGTGCCGAACGTGAACCGGAACTCCGATGGCGATTTCAAGTTCAACCTCGACAACTTCGAGAATGACTGGAACGACAACTACGTTCTCCTCGCTTTCTGCCACTCATTTTTTTCTCCTCCATTCACATGGGGGAGTTTTTTACAAACGCTCGGAAATGTCTTTTTTCCACCCCCCAAGCATGCGACCGATTTCTTCGCAGAGAGGTATGAGAGAAGCATATTGTTTATGGTCAATAATTTTCTGTTCCCAAGTAATCTGAAGAAAAAACTTGAGCAGATCGTTCTTTCCGTTCGCTTGCGTGACAAACGAAAGTTTTTCAAATTTATCATATGCAAAACAAGCACGAAAAATGAATTCCAAAAGATTTAAAAACTCACCATCAATTTTCTCGCCAATTGTTGCACGATCAGGTATCTTGAGGTTGAGATGATACCCATGCCATAGTTGATACGCCTGTTTTGTGCGAACTAAAACGAGCGGTGAGGTTGCGGGGGGGGGGCAGTCTGGTAGTATTATTTGTGTTGTAATTTTCCATTTATGTTCAAAGTTAAATATACATATATAATAACAATAGAAAATCTTT
>CAYNFW010000044.1:0-4873 GCA_964396805.1 uncultured Candidatus Saccharibacteria bacterium
AAAACGTACAATTCAGAGAACAAGGTTAGTGTCTAATGAAATGGGTCCAGTACACACCCACATACGCAATAGCCAGAGTGTTCACCAGTGCACCAATATGCTCACGCCCAATGCGTAAAGCTTTTGTTCGAACATATTTCTGACTTTCATCGTCGGTTGCATTGCTAATAGAAAGCAATTCTTCTACAGCCACAGCTTGGCCAATGGAAATATCATACAGCACACCGAGCAGACCGATCATAATACCGCCGAAAAGTAACCCCACCATATCTATTCCACCATTTGTCGCAGTGGTGACATATGTTGCTTCTTCACTTTCATAACCAGTCAAATGTGCTGTGTGAACACTTACATACGCCAAAGCACCGGTGATAAGCACGGTAAGTATCATACCGATAACTGCAGAGCTTGTGGTTCGATTAAATCCGTGCGTGATATATGAACCGACAATGATAATAGCTGCTGCGATACCGAGACTCAATATAACTGGTGAATAGCCAGCGTATAGTCCGGGCAAGAATAAATAAAAGATCAACACAATGCCCCCGGCCAGACTTGCCAGTCCGCGGATACCAGGAGCACCGCCAAAAAGGAAAATCAAAATGATAAATATGGCCAGTAATACGAGCAAGACATTCAGTCGATATGGGTTGGTTAACGACCACGAAACTGTGCTGTCGGGGTTTGTCGTCTTGCGAGCATAAAAAGAGTCTCCGATAGAAAGCTGAATATAGTCGTTGTTGAATGTGACTGTCTGTCCACTATCTGGTCCACTCGTTACTTGTGCAGTTATCTGTTGCACAGGTGTCAATGCGTTTGTATCTGGTGTACTTTCTGACGGTTGCGGAGTAACACTCGTAATTTTCATCTTTTCATAGACATCATTAGGAGTGGAAGAGTTTTGAGCATGAGTGAAAACGGGAAGAAAGAAAATAAGAGCGATAGTGAAAAGATAAATAAATTTTCTAAGCATAATATTAATTATATATAAGATTATTTTTATTTATCCATAGGACAGGGAGCACAATGGAAATGATGAGTTTGAACGTGTTGTTAATTTTCATATTTATTGATAATTATTTCTTTTCTTTAGGTAAGCCCCATCGCCAGTGTGGCTTTTCGCCTTTCTTATAAGCGACAATGACGAGGAGGATGGTCAAGACAATAATCGGCAGAGCAAACGTCAGGAAATTGCTACCCGAATCGGGATTTCCCGGGATGTCTTTTTCTCTGGTGAGCACAAGTGCCACAATGAGTGCGATATAGACAAATATGGAGCACCACCCTTGCCACCTTGCAGGTGTCCAACCCCAGCCGTAAAGCTTGGATTTGAACCAATATCCCTCTGGATTATCTTTCAAGTATTGTTTGTATTCTTTTATGATATTCATAAATATATTGATTAAGACCTTGTAGCATCATTTTTTGCACGTTCAATCATAAATTTAACAGTCTCGTTTATATTCGTTTCTTGTAGCTCAATATTTGGATACTTATTATGAAATACTCTGTATATCTCATCGGCAAAAGCCTGCCCTATCATTGGTACTTTATCGAAATCGAAAACGATAATTTTAAATTTTTCCAAACCATACAGAATTCTTCGTGCTTGAGATCTTGAAATGTTAACTCCTCCAGCAGTGTACAATTTCACACATATTTCAGTTTTATCGAATCCGTAATCACTTTCGTCAGCCAAATTTGTGTACTTCTTGAACACATCACTTAGATGTTTACCAGAGTCAACCTTAATTCTAAAGATAACACGGGTGCCTCTTTTGGTTACTCCGATCTTCTTTACAGTCACATCATGAGTTTTATTGTTAACAGTCATTTGTAAACCAAAACTATCCAAGATAAAAACATCAGATACTTTTGAGGTAAAAAATATACCCTGTCCTGTATGTGACTTTGGAATCGTAGTTGTTTTTCCTTTTAAGATATCCTGAACAGCTTCAAGCTCAGATTTTAATTTTTTCTTCTGCATCACATTTCTAAAAACACCCACTCCGGAGTCACTCACAATGAACCACAAATTGTCATCTGTTACAGATATTTCAACAGATATGCTTTTGGAATCAGAATGTTCGATCGCATTGTTTAACATTTCAGAAAAAGCAAAAGTAAAAATATTTCGGATATGCTCCTTCAATTCGGAAATTTGAGGAAATTTTTCTTCTATTTCTGCAAGTATCTTATGCTCTTCTAAGCCAGTATTTTTTAACCTTTTAAAAAACTTGTTCGGTAAAATTTCAGGATGTGCTTTTGCATATTCTGGCAACACATAAAAAGCGTTTCTTGTGGAGCCGATTCTTACAAGTGATTTTTCTTCTACAAGCTGAGCGATAAGCATGCTTACATACTGTCTGGACACGTCAAATGCAGCGGAAAGCTGAGCTGTCCGAATCTGGCCTGTTTCCTTGGCTTTTTCTAATATTTTCTCTTTATTTAACATTGTAAAGTCAATTGTAAACCAATCTATATTCAATTGTCAAGTAATTGTAAACCTGTCATCACCAGCACAAAAACCCGATCAAACTGCAGAACAAGAAGAAACCAATGTTAGGATGGATATGCCACAGCACCGAATTCGGTGAGCTTGCCCATACTTGGACATTTACCATTTGCCTCACAGTCTATAAAGGGTATTTTATTCACCCGGCTTCTGCGGCAACAACAAATAGTCCGTACATTCCAGCAACAACAGTGACAACTCAATAACCTGCAGTACTACCATTTTACAAAAACCCGCACGTGCGGGTTTTTGTATCTACTCGCGGCGCATTCAAACCCTACCGCGAGACATTCAATTCTGTTTCTGCGCGTTCAGCAAGACCAGTCAGCACCATGAGTTCTTCGATTGAAAGTTTGCGTGGCTTGATATCTTTCACAAAACAAACCGACAGGCTGTCCAGTCTTGTGATCGATGAGTGCAATACCTGCGTAAAACCTGATATATGGTTTGCCGACAACCCTTGGATTGTCTTTAAACCGATCATCAAGCAACGTGTCTTCAATAATAAACATATCCTTTGCAAACAACGCATGTCCGCAAAAAGATGTCTCGCGACTAGCCTCCATCTCCTCCGTACCTTGGCACGACTTGAACCACTCACGGTTTGAATCGACAATGGTCAATGTGGACATCGGCATGTGCATTTTTTCCGTCGCTTCTTTTGTCAACGCGTCAAAGCGCGCTTCCGGTGTGGTGTCGAGTATCGCCAAGCGATGCACAGCTGCGAGTCTCTGTTCCTCGTCAGCCGGTATTGGTGCTGTTTTCATGTATTAAAAATATTAAAGATCTGACAGAAAACCTCGGAAGGGGCGAGGTAGGTAAATATTAGTATACCATAGGCAAGAAAAATAATACGAGAGTTTCGATTATTTAGAATCAAGTTCACTCGCGTCTTTTTCATCAATGATGCGGAAAATGTCCGAGACTGATGTCATGCCGGCAGTTTCGCCAAAAAGTGTGAGGTTGTCGAGCTGTCGGAGCAAGATAACCGAAAGAAAAACCGATGTACCGAAAAATATTTTCAAAATACTGACCAGCAGTGAAACAGATGGCACGAAGTTAAACGAGATAATGAGTAGTACACCGAGAATGTAGACTATCGCCCATTGGAACGCGACAAGTTTTTCCTGATACAAGTTGAGCGTTTTCTTGCGAAGCAATTGCAAGTCGGAAATGACCTCAAAGAGAAATCCCCACGCCGCACCGACAGCCGGTGCACTATCATTTTCTGCGTCCGTAATACTTGCAAGGGCCTCGGTTGTCGCAGTCAGTGTGTTCGACGGATTCATCACATGATATGCCAGGTTTTTACTATCCACGATTTTCTGATAGTGAGCGCGAATAATTTCCCGCACCTGTGCCTGAATTCTCGGCACCAAACCGGTGATCCGATACAGGTACGAAAAATATCCGTCGGTCGAGGTGAGCTGATCGTTGATTGCTGAATAGCGATCGTTTTGTCGAGTGATAAAAAAGCCGATAAAAAGTGTAAAGAAAAAAGTGGTACCGACAATAATGTCCGAGTAGTTACTGATAGTGTACGTAACTTTAAATACGAATACCGAATACAAAATAACAAACACAACCGTCGCAAGAAAATTTTTCATAATAATTTTTTAATTCTCGTAATTTTAATTGCACACTATTTATAATACCTCAAAAGCACTGCCACCACCTTCGGTACCCACATTGGTTGTGTCATCAAAAGGATGAAACCGATAATGATAAGGATGAGTAAAAATATGCGAATGAATTTGATGCTCATGAGAAAATGATACCGCATAATTCGGTATGACCAAAAAATCCCCACCATGTTACAGTGGTAATTTTTTGAGAATACTCGACAAAAACAAAAAAAGTGGGTGGTCGACCAGGGACGATCTGGCAACCTTTCGCGCCACAGGCGAATGCTCTAGCCAGTTGAGCTACGACCACCATCAAAAATTCCGAGAAATACCTATTACTTATAACACCAAATCGCTTTGAAATCCAGCACCGTCCGTGTATACTTGTCGCATGCAAAAAGAAAAAAGACTTGCCTTCGACCCGTACGATTTTGAGAAAACAGAAATCGACGGTGTACCAGTGTACTGGAAAAACTTTCCGACGTCACCCTGCATTCATATAGACGTCTGTTTCAACGTGGGCAGTTTGTACGACACGCCCGACCGCGCCGGCATGTCGCATTTTCTCGAACACATGATTTTCGACGGCTCACCGACCCTGCCGACCAAAAAAGCCATCACGGAATGGAGCAAAGTGTATGCGCTCAACTCATGGAACGCCTGGACGTATTTTACCAACACCAACTTTTATCTCCGCTGTCTGCCGGAACATTTCGACACAGCGCTTGCCGGT
>CAYNFW010000045.1:0-4741 GCA_964396805.1 uncultured Candidatus Saccharibacteria bacterium
AATTAATGCTGTTAATTATACAAGATTGGTGTCAAAAATTTGGGGTCCGGGCCAAGGACTCTCACTCCCACTCAAACAAAAGATGATTCACACCATTCTTCTGAACTCCAGTATTGTATTGAGGTCTAAAAGAATTGAGTGAATGTATGTCCCAAGGATGTCTACTATGCCTAATTATTTACCATTTGGAAACAAATATTGAACTGCAACTTGTAGCATGTAGGTAATCTGTAAAAGTGTGGCAGTGGTCAACAGTTTGAAACTCCATTCATCGAGCTCAAAACCAAAAGCTTTTGTAGCTTGAAAATATGCAAAGACAAAGATAATGACCGTTTCAGTTGCAAGAAATGAAAACAATACAATTAAAGTATTTTTTCGTAGTCGGATATTTTGTGCTAGAGCATCATTTTCTAAAGCTGCCTTTCTGATTTCTTCACCAATCCGCGTCGGTTTTTCTCCTCGAAACGGTTCGAGATCTGTCAGTTCGAAAACGGTTTTTTTGAAATCACTCGTCATATTTCTTAGATAAGTCCGAGTCGTTCCAACCTAATACTCATAGCAACCACAGAAACATTGAATATCTTGGCGCATTCCTCCACGTCTTTAATTGCTGCCCACGCATCTTTTACTAAGGAAGTTGGCATTATAAGAGCAGCAGCAAAATTATTAGCTTCAGTTTCTATTTTTGATGCTTCCGCTCCGTCCAGTCTGAATAAAATATTATTACCA
Source organism: uncultured Candidatus Saccharibacteria bacterium (assembly GCA_964396805.1). Lineage (GTDB taxonomy): Bacteria > Patescibacteriota > Minisyncoccia > Phycocordibacterales > DATDWN01 > CAYNFW01. The sequence continues at coordinate 730 of CAYNFW010000045.1, forward strand.
TCTAAAGTATTATCCTCATCCACGAGCAGGTTTTCATTTCCTTTTATAATCTCTTTGTGAAGAAAGTAATGTCCTAGTTCGTGAGCAATCGTAAAATTTTTACGAGTTTGAGGTTTATTTTTATTTATTACAATTCGGAAACGATTTTCTTCCTTAATATACAAAATCGCGCCAGAAACTTTCTCCTCAATTTCAACCGAGTATATATCCAAGTCTTTTTTATCACTTGTTATTTTTTCGTACGGAAACGGAGATAATCCTTCAGGATTATACCCCCTGGCATAATTTTCAGCTAAATCACAGATTTCATTTTTTGTCATAAAAATATTTACCAAAAGTATACACCAATTAATAACCTGTTGCCACTACTCCACATGCACTTTGATATCCGTGCGCTCTTTTTGCAATTTCATAAACAAAATAGTGAACGCGCCGAGGAAAACGATGATTGATGCCACAAGAAAGACGTAGTCGTATGCGTCGACCTGAGCTTTGAGCGATATGAGACCAATGTACGTTTGAATATCGTGCGGGACATGGCTTGAGAGCGTGCTAAAACTGTTTATGGTCAGCACATTGCTCGTGATGCGATTGTCGAGTATTGTTGCAAAAATGGCGATACCGAACGCGCCGGAAATATTTCGCACAAGTGCAAGTACTGACGAGGCGACACCGATTTCACTTTGTGGGACAACAGAGGCGATGACGTTGGTACGTTGTGCCATACCGAAACCAAGTCCAAATGCCATGACTGAAAGTGGGATGATGATGTCAAGTGCACTCGAACGTGGATCAAGACCAATGAACATAAAAATACCGACTGCGGCAACAATAGTGCTCCAAAAAATGACGTACCGTGCCTGTACTTTACCTATAAGCATACCACCAACCGGTGCGGCGAGCATGAGTGCGGCCGCCATTGGAATAAAAAGATATCCTGACTCGGTCGCATCGTAGCCGAGAAAAGTTTGCGCAAACACAGGGATGAGAAAGATGCCACCAGTCATACCCATGAATACGACAAAGTTATTGACCAATGTGTTGACAAACGCCGGAATTTTGAAAAATTTGAGATCAACGATTGGTTCCGGCACATGCTGTTCGATTTTAATAAACAGTACGAAAAGTCCGACAATCAGAATGTAGCACAAGACACTCCACACTGACAGCCACCCCCAGTCGGAGCCTTGATCGAGCACGAGGACGAGCGAGGAGAGCATACCACCGAGTGTGATAGCACCCCACCAATCAAAAAATGTTGTCTGAATTTCGGAGCGAGATTCGTTGATGAAACGCAATGCCATGAAAATTCCGAGAATGCCGATTGGCAAGTTGACGAGAAAAACGGAACGCCAGCCGAAGGTATCGATGAGCGGACCGCCAAGCAGAGGTCCGAACACGATAGCACCGGCAAATGATGACGACCAAATACCGAGTGCTTGCGCGCGTTCTTTTCCCTCCTTGAACGTCACAGCGAGAATCGCCATGGCTGTCGGATAGTCGGCGGAACCGGCGATTGCTTGGATAACACGAAACACAATCATTGATGACAAGTTCCACGACAATCCGGCAAGCACCGAACCGAAAATGAAGATGGAAAAACCGAGAATATACACTTTTTTGCGACCGATGGTATCGCCGAGCTTGCCCCAAATCGGCACAAAAATGGCATTGGCGATAATGTACGCCGTGGCAATCCAGCCCGCGGCGGAAACAGTGATACCGAAATCGTCAATAATTTTCGGCAGTGCAAGGTTGACGATGGTCTGGTCGAGGCGCCCCAAAAAAGTTCCCACGATGACCGTCAGCAAAATCCACCATCGCAAATTCGAGCCTTTCTTCTCGTCTTCTTTTTCTTCCATAACTTATTTTGTGTACACAGTGATTTTGGCAGACATGCCGTTTTTCAGTTCGGGATAATTCGCGACACTGAACGCCACTTTGACATCAAACTGTTTTACCGGACGCTTGTCGGAAATATCGAACACCACACCGGTGTCGTCAGCGGTTTCGCCAACACTGTCCACCACACCAACATATGTTTTGCCACCAAAGGCATCGACCGTAAACGTCGCCTCCTGCCCGGGTTTGATTTGATCGAGTCCCTTCGTTTCGTCCAGTGCGCCAACAACCTTCATATCTTCCGGATGTATCATCGACACAATCGTGCCTCCGGGAGGGAAATATGTGCCGACGTTGTCAGAAGTGTATGTGACGATGCCGTCTTGTTTGGAAGCTACAATGTTTGTACCGACAAGCGCCACCGGAACGTTCGCCTGCACTGTATCGCCTTCTTTGACATATAATGCATTCAAAGTGCCGGCCGTGTCTGACGAAAGGTTTATAATCGGAGCTTCCAGTTGCGAATTCTCGATAGAAATCGTGCCGTAACCCTGTTGCCAGAAAATAAATCCACCGAGTGCCAAAAGCACAACGAGAATACCAACACCGCTTTGAGCCATCGGGTTTCGAAAAAAACTTTTTTGCTCACTTTTTTGGATCATGCGACCTTCGCTCGCGGAATGTGTTTGTGTGTTTGTTTGTTCAGTCATATTGTTATTGTGATATAATTTCGATTGCCGGTGTGTTCGGCGTGGCTATTTGTCCGGCTGTTATGGACACATTCACTATTTTACCGTCCGAGGGTGCGGTAATAATAGTATTGTTGTATGTGCCCTCCGCTATCTGCAAAGCACCTTGTGTACTTTGCACTTGTGCCCGGGCAATATCGAGATCTTCGGAGCGAGCACCTGCAAGTTTCTGGTTAAGCGCGGCTTGGGCGGCATCGACAGCTCCCTTTGCGCCACTGACAACTTGGATCTGATTTTGCAAAACTAACTGATATGCATTGTTGTTTGCAAGATACGTCGACGCCTGGGTGTTTGGAATGGTTACAGTCCACTCGTTGCCGGTCGGGATTGATGTTAAAAATTGTATGTACAGTCCGTGCGAACCGAGTGGTGACGGCGTTGAGCTTATCGCAACATCTCCCCCATCCTCCAGACCTTGCACGGAGAAATAAATACCACTACCGGTCGAATATGTTTTGACTGTGTATACGCCTTGATCCGTTCCGTTATACATCCCCGAAATGACGGGTATGCCCTGCGATGTGTTGGTTGGTGCAGGTATGGCGACAATTCCGGAATTCATCATGGTAGAAAAAGCATTTGCAACCAAAACTTTCTGCTGGGCTACTGTCGTGTTGTATGTATTCTGTGCATTGGTCAATGCCACTCGCGCCACATCGATATCCGGAGTGGACGCGCCGTTGACCAGTTTGTCGTACGCGGTTTGTGCGGCCGAGTATGCGCCCTTCGCCTGATTTATTGCACCCACAGCATTCTCCGAGTCTAATTCCGCAAGAATAGTCCCCGCCTTGACCTCGTCACCGGTTTTGACGAACACGTTTTTAATGCGACCGCCCACCGGAAAGGCCAGGGTAAGATCCTGGGAAGATTGCGTGACATCAGTGCTTGTGGCAAGAGTGGCTTGGTCCATTGCCTTAAATGTATTTGAGAGGGTTCGAGTGTGAAAAAAATAACTTGTCCACCCCAAAATAACGGACACCACGATAGTAATGGCTATGACAAGTTTCGGACGCGAAAGTATGTTGATAATTTTTTGTTTCATATCGCCTAAAGATAACCATATGTATGGCCGTAATGCAAATACTATGCCTCGGGAGAACTTACTGCAGTGCTTTGAGCTCTGTTTCGTATTTGTGAGCCACCTTCATGGCGGCATCCATTTGAGACGTGCCACGCTTCATTTCTTCCTGCGTTTCGACTGCAATTTTTTGGAACAAATCGGGATTTTTCTCAATCATGGCAAGCATTTTATCCTGCTCGGCCTGTGGCACACCTTTCATCTGTTGTGCCATAATCTTTTTCATCAAAAATGTTTTAAGTGACATAGCGCACAGTATACGACTTTATTTTCCTATGAGCAAGGCGTGTTAAAAATAAGAAGTACCATCGTTGCACTGTATGTGATACACTGAAATCAAGTT
>CAYNFW010000046.1:0-4700 GCA_964396805.1 uncultured Candidatus Saccharibacteria bacterium
ATTTTTCAAATTTTGACTCGAGTTCTAAAAGCTAATATTACTGTAAAACTTTCCGGGCTATTTTGGGGTGACCCCACCCCCCAGTAATAAATTATATATAGTGTACCGGGGTATAGGGTAAAAGATATTTTACAAAAGGGGAGAGATTAGGGATGTATGGAATGACCTTTGATTTCATTAATTCAGTTCTAACATCTTCCAGTACTCCGCACAATACTAAAAAATCATCCTTTTTCTCTATATTCGCAATGATCGAATATGGACTTTTAAACTTGTATTGAGCCTACACAGGATTTGCTTTTTTTCGCGATTTTGGTATGCTAGGGAAACTTAACATAAACATATGTCACAGGACCGACTCATACAAATAAAGAACAAACAAACCGGCGAGGTATATTGGACGAAGAAAAATAAGAAAAAAGTCGAGCGCAAAATCGAGCTAAAAAAGTACAGCAAAAAGCTCCGCAAACGCGTCGCGTTCAAGGAGGCGAAGAAATAGTCGAGAAGTCGCCAAGTCGGCGATTTTTTGATATAGTAAGCGTGTTGGGAGATTAGTTAAGTGGCATAACAGCGCTCTCCAAAAGCACTGTCGGGGGTTCGATTCCTCCATCTCCCGCAAAATAAAAATGGATAATTTTACTGAACAACAAATCACGACAGGGCTTCCTCGTACAGAGGTTAATAGGATTGTTGTTAAAGAAAATAATGAGCCATTAGTGGAAATATTTGTGACCGACAAAATAAAGTTATTGCATGCACATAAGTTTCTATCACCCTATGTGAGAAAATCTGTATGGTGGCACTATTCATATGGTGATCAGATCTGGGCGGCATATACTCGACGAACGGAATGTGTATACGGAAAAATTTAAAACTTGCCTAAAAATATACGCCACGTATACTAGTTAAGGAAAGGTTAGGAAAGATGAATTCTTTACAAAGAAAATTGGACGCGGCAATTCGTAGAAATTTTTTCAGTGATTACCAGCTATCTGTCAGGGGTTCACGCCACATGGATATTTGGGGCGGGCATTTTCAGTCTCAGTTTCGAGGGGCAAAACTTTTCGATATCTCCAGTATTACAAAGGCTCTCGCCTATCTTGTGATGTTGAAGCTATTTAATTCTGGTGCACTGTCACCGGAAACTTTTTTCGAAACTATTCTCCCGAATGTGCCGAATACGAACGGACGGCAACTGCGTCATTTTATGTCGTATGTTGTACAGGAGTATGGGTTTGATTTCAGGGGCCTGAAGCACGGAACTGTCGGTCCTTTTAAGAAAACTCTTCTAGAGCAAGGGTTTGGAACCTGGAAAAAAAACTTTGACCACGATAATTTCTCGAGTGCTTTTGTAGGATTGGCACTTGAAAAAATATTCGGCATGGACATTGAGGAAATTCTTCACAAGGAACTGTGTGAGGATAAGTATCAAATGGATAATCTGTTATTTCACCCGGTTCGTCGAGGTCTAGTGAGGCCAGAGTTTGTTGTTCCATCGAAATGGGATTTGTCAGTTCGCGGGTTGGTTCACGATCCGTTATCTGCGTCGCATCAAGATGAACATATTGTTGCCGCAGGGGTATTCTCCAGAGCATCAGTTCTGGCCGATATTTTTCATGAGACGATTGGACAGTTCATCAAATCAGGTTTTTACAAAGTGATGTCGGCGAATCAGCTCGAAGGCTTCGGCATTCCAAAAGACGAACATGACTATGGACTCGGGTTTGACATTCCGTGGCAGAGAAGTCTTGAGGGAGTTACTGTTAAAAATCCATTGTTGTTTGCAGGTTTTACCGGTTGTCGGATTTTCTTTGCTGAAGAACCAAGAATCACCGTGTGTCTCTTAACCAACCGTACTTTTTATCGTGACAAGGAAGATACACGAATTGATTTTTCTGCGTTTGCATGGGATATTATTCGTGAAGCAATTCAGCGTGGCGGAGGTGGTGGGGGTGGAAGCAATTCCACCTCTTTTGTTTTATATGTATGTTCAGTATACTCAATTCATGTCCGAGAAAAATTACGAGTATTATTATCTTGCCAAGAGAAACCTGTTACCAGATGCAAAAAATCGTCATCGAATTGTCGGGGAATTACGGAAAAACTCTCGAGTGCATGTGTCGGCGGCGTGTGGCAAGGCAATGGCTTCAGTGACATGTATGCTCGCGGATTTGGGGTACGCCGTGACTGCGAGTGACGATGCATTTCATCCGCCGATGAGTGATGTGCTCACGGCACACAATATTTTATGTTTGAAACCGTCTGTCAAAAATTTGGACAATGTCGATATCGTTGTGGTGGGGAACACGTTGCCATCGTCGGCACTTGAGGTTGTGTCAGCACGAGAGAAAAAAATTCCAATGGTGTCAGGCTCGGAAGTATTACGGGATATTTTGACTCGAGGTCGACGCTCGCTTGTAGTGGCCGGAACGCACGGCAAAACGACTACGAGTTCACTACTCACTCATGTTTTCTTGCAAAATGAAATGTCGCCGGCCTATATGATTGGCGGATCATTCCAGGATACAGGAGAAAGTTATGCTATCGGTGCACCTGATTCACAATTTGTCATTTTCGAGGGTGATGAGTACGACTGCGCTTTTTTCGACAAAGCTCCAAAGTTTTTACGATATGATCCAACCTCGGCCATTATCACTTCCATTGAGCACGATCATATCGATCTCTACCCGACTTTTGAAGATTATGTACAAACCTTTCAGTTTCTTGTCGATGATATTCCCGCCGGTGGGTTTCTGATTTTACATAAATCTGTTTTGGAGCATCTTGATACATCATGCTGTCATGGAAAAGTTATAACATACGGTGACACATCTTCTGATCTGTCGTATACGATTGATTCCGTTAACGCATCGGGCACGATTTTTTCTTTGCATTATAAAAATAGAGATATGTTCGAAAATATTTTTGTGCCAATGTTTGGCGACTACAACATCGCCAATGCCTCGGCCGTGTTTGCTCTGGCGTGCGCCGAAGGTTTGCGACCCGAAAAAGTGATTACTGCGCTTGCCACCTATCCAGGAGTGCACGAACGTCAGGAGGTACTCGGAGAGAGAGATGGAGTGACAGTCATGCGCGATTTCGCTCATCATCCGACGGCTGTACAGGTCACGTTGGAAGGATTGCACGCACACTATCCCGACCATCGCATCGTATGTGTTTTTGAACCACGGTCAATTACTAGTCGCAAAAAATCTTTCGAACATATTTATCCAGAAGCATTACATTCCGCTGATATTTCTATCATCGTTACCCCACCATTTCGACCAGGAGATAACAAAACAGATTTTATTGATGTGTCGGTTATTACCAAGACTTTACAGTCTTCCGGTAGAACGGCTTTTTCAGCTGTGAATCCACAGGACGCCTTTGCTATTTTGTCAATTGAAGCTAAAAGTGGAGATGTTGTTGTCTTTATGAGTAACGGAGATCTTGGCGGTATTCCCGAAATGTTTTTGAAATCCTAATTATTTTTTCGTGTTTAAAAACTTCTTCGTTGTTTTTTCGATTTTGGCGAAGTCACGGGGATGAAACCAGTGGATGGCCGAATCGCGTTTGAACCAGGTGATTTGGCGCTTGGTATATTGAAAAATTTGCCGGTCGAGGACCGCAATCAGTTCTGGTTTGGTAATAATGCCTTGTAAAAATTCAGCCAGATAGCGGTACTCGAGGCCGAGGGTGTGCATCCGTTTCCAGGATAATCCGCTTTCGTGCAATTTTTTCGCTTCCGCAATCATTCCTTTTTTTACTCGAGTGAGGAGGCGAGTATGGGTGCGCTCGCGTAATTCGTCGGGCGGAAGTGCCAGGCCAATTTGCAAAATGTCGTACGGGTTTTCCCGACGACTCGTGTTTCGGTCGAGAAAGGGGACTGCACCAAGAGCGTCGACTATCTCCAAGGCACGTATCAGTCGCGCCGGGTTGCCTCGCTCGATTGTTTTGGCACGTTTTGGATCGCGTTTTTGCAAAAGTTTAAAAAGTTCTCCGGCAGTTTTTTTCTCCAACTTTTTTCGTAGGGCGAGGTTTGGCGGTACTTCCGGCAAAGCGAGATTATCGACGATTGATTGAATATAAAAACCGGTGCCACCACACACGATCGGCACGTTTCCTCGCGACAAAATATCGGCGATGCACTTTTGCGCACCTTTTCGCCATTCGTCCACACTCCACACTTTTTTCGGCGAGACAACATCAAGCATGTGGTGGGGAATACCTCGCATCTCGGCGTGCGTGATTTTCCCCGTGCCAATGTTCAGTCCGCTATACACTTGTCGCGAATCAGCCGAAATTATCTCGCCTCCGCATGCGAGCGCTAGGCGCACCGCCACGTCGCTTTTACCCGTCGATGTCGCTCCGAGTATGACAAGAATTTTCGGTTTTTGAAAACTTGATTTCACGTAGATGAAGTTGTGCGTTTATTTTACCAAATTCGAACCTATTTTCAAAATTTGAAATGAAAAGCAATGTCGGCAAAAACAACATCGGCAATGAAAAGTGAAATGTAACGACGGAATTCCGCCACGGCACAGCGTCCACTCCACCGAGACGAAGCCGAACACCGCAAGGTGTTCGCCATCGTCTCGCTTCCGTTCCCGCTGTTCCGCATCCGCCCTCGCTCCCTCCGCCCATGCTGGATTTGTTTTGCGCGGTGTGGAATTTTCGGATTTTTCGGTATGGTCGGAGAG